>CAYMGC010000001.1:0-2871 GCA_964389885.1 uncultured Erysipelotrichaceae bacterium
AGCCTCTTTTTTAGGGGCTTTTTTTGTGCCTAAAGAAAAAAGATCCTAAGGCAGGATCTTTAAAAGCAATGAGATTATTTTAATTGGAAATCTTGGGAACGCATTCGATTAAAGGCTCCCATTATTTCATGTTTACGAACACTGGCTAAATCACCTTGTCCAAAAAAAGAGAGGCCTTTTTGCGCTTGTAAAGCGAGAAGTGTATCGGCAATGTCCGATAGACTTTTTTGCCCATCCACTAAGTGGCGTTGGGCATACACCATCATTTTTCCAAGAGTGAGTGTTTGTTGGGAATCGACAAGTTGTTCAAGAGCCCAAAGAGACACGTTTTCTTTGGCAATCGTCATGGTTTCATGATGGGTGGATTTGACTTTAACACGATCCTTTAATAGCTTGGGATTGGGCAATACAATTCGTTTGGAGAAAGAAAAGAGTTCAAGATTGGAGGGAACGAAAGGTGAACTTTGGTTCAATCCTAATTGAGTGGCTTTTTCTTTGGCTTTCTTTGTAATATTTAATGGTTTGTAATCTTTCATTTGTAAAATCAAGTCGGCTTTTTCAAAGTAAGCTCCACTGCTTCCTGCTACTAAAATCGTAGAAATACCTTGATTGGCTAAGTCTTGAATACGAGAAATATAAGGAATAATAGGTTCTTCTTCACTAGCTACCACGGCACTCATCAATGGATCACGAATCATAAAGTTTGTAGCCGAAGTATCCTCATCGATTAACAACACTTGGCTTCCAGCTTCTAAGGCTTCTACTACATTAGCGGCTTGACTTGTAGACCCAGAGGCATCTTCCGTAACAAAATTCACGGTTGATTTTTTATTGGGTAAATTTTGAATAAAATCTGAAATGTTTTCATGATGGACGGCGCGACCATCTTCGCTACGAATTTTAACCGCATCATTTTGGGTCAAAACATATTCTCGACCATCCCCTACTCGATGATCATAAACTCCCATTTCTAAAGCATTTAATAAGGTCGATTTTCCATGATAGCCACCTCCTACAATTAAAGTGATGCCTTGAGGAAGACCAAGACCCACGATTTCGTTTTGTCCTTTTAAAGGAAAGGGCAAAGTTAAGGTCACTTCATTTTCCTTAGGAGCTATAAAGGGAATGGCTTCTTTCATGGGTAAAGAACTCGCGCCACTTTGTCTTGGCAAAATAGAACCATTGGCCACAAACGCCACTAAATTTTGTTCCTTCATTTGGCGACGCAAAGCTTGCTGGTTACAAGAAAGCTCGTATCCTTTTTGTAAATCCTCTTGAAAAAGGGATGGCATGCTGGGAAATAAAAGTGTCTTTTTAACGAGTTCGGGAAGTTCTTTAAAAAGTGTTTTGATTAAAGGAGCGCTCCAAATACGCCGACCCTTTCCGGGAAATTGAACTTTAAAATGTAAGGTAATAGCTCCCGTTTGCGGATCAATTACACAAGCCGAGCGTTCTAAGATTTCTGGAGTCGTAGAGGCAGAGAAAATATCACGTCCGTATCCTTTTTTTTGAAGGATCTTAAGTTCTTCATTAAAGAGACGCAATAAAATGTCTTGGCTCATAAGCCGTGTTGTTTTGTTTTCATAAAACCGTTTGGGAAGGCCAGAGTGTTCAATTTGAATACTTAAAGAAGAAGGAGAGGCATAAGGATCCGATTGAACATGGTCAATCGATAATACAAATTCCTTAAAGTTCCATTGGCCCTTTACATCCTTATAGGCTGGATAGCTGTGTCCATCCCGCTTTTGGAGTTCCTTTTTTAAAATTTCATTTTGATTCATCTTTTTTATCTTCTTTCTTTTAACACGATAAAACGCCTACAAACAAAAAAGCTAGGCCTATACCTAGCTTGTTAGGAGAAACGAAATCTCCATAAAAAAGGAAAATTCTTTATGAATGGAGCCAAAACATTCTTTGCAAAAAGATATAGTGAGGAAGTTACTCGCAAACAAAATCGTTATCTTTTAAGGTTTTAACCATCTCATCAAACGTAACGGAATCCGGATCTTCGGTTTGAAAATTGGTTTTTTCAGTAAAAGCTTTCACATCTTTTACTGTAATGTTAAAAACTGCCGCATCATCAAGAGCTTCGAGTGTGATATCTTCTTGAGGAATATCAAAGCGTGAGGCAAAAAGACTCTTATAGGTGTCTTCCATTTCAGCTAAGACTTTTTTCATCTCTTCATCGCTCGCTTGACTACTATCAATTCCAACCATCTCTCGTCCCAATTCAAAAGGAACGATTAACTTCACAACCATTGTTTCCACATCGTCGCTTTTTGTGGGCGCTGTTAATTCAAAGGTCATCGATAAACCATCGCTAGAAAGAGAACAAGTAGCATTAGCTGGAGCCGGTTTGGAACTGGTTTTAGAACTCGATTGCGAAGTTGAGTCTGAGGAAGAACATCCAAAAGCCATTAAAGCTAAAAGGGTGCTCATGAAAAAAGCAGTTGTTTTTTTCATATCAATAAATAGCGGATTGGATACTGATCTTGGTATATTAAGAGGAAAATCCGCTCCTTCCTATAGTGTATCCCTTAGCCTAAGGCTAATTTCCTCTAAAATCTCTTTTTGGAACAACCATCGCCTTTTGTGAAAGATTTTAACTACAACCAAATCCTTGCGCTTCGATGGAGGTCACTACATCTTTTAGCACATACGTATTTCCTAGAAAATACAGCAAGGCCGCTTGAGCATCTTCACCAACTTTTTCTTCAAAGGCTTTCAAATCCGGGATAAAAACTTCAAAAGTCATTGTATCGTCGGTATGACTCACTTTAACATCAGCTGGATCAATACCATACATCGTATTGAGAAGCTGCTTATATTTTTCTTCTAATGATTCAATGGACACTTCTGAGGTTTCTTCTT
>CAYMGC010000001.1:2971-40037 GCA_964389885.1 uncultured Erysipelotrichaceae bacterium
AGCTGCTTATATTTTTCTTCTAATGATTCAATGGACACTTCTGAGGTTTCTTCTTCAGAGGTATCAGACTCCTTAATTGAAACCGAGTTTTCTGAAGTGTTTGCGGTTTGAGAAGTCGAGGAAGCTTCAGAAGAGTCTGAAGCAGCTTGGAGCTCTTTTAAATTGAGTTGAATGGTGATCTTCATTTGAGTAATGTCTTGATTTTGTGCAGGGGCGGTAAATTGATAAGAGATCTCCATCCCACTTTCGGTATTGGTACAAGTGGCTTGAACGGGATCTGGGAGTTTTGTAGGAGTAGGACTCGTTGAACACCCAAAAAGCATAAAGGTACAAACCGTACTGGCCAAAAGAGATTGTGATTTTTTCATTGTAATAGCAGATTGGATACTCATGAGCCATGTGAGGAAAATCCGCTCCTTCCTGTAATGTATCCCTTAGCCTAGGGCTAATTTCCTCCAAACTTTCTCTCAAAAAATAGTCATAAAATTTCTTATTTTAATTGAGAAATTAAAATAGTTTCTTTCGGTGCAGAGATCTATTTAAAGAACTCAAGCCTAGCTTTTTTCCATTACAAATTAATAGAGTTTTTAGCCTCTACGCTTTAAGAGTTCTTCACTTTAGACACTTATGCGGTAAGTGATTTAAACCTATATACTTCTATTTTAAGGCACTTTAGACTGAATAAAATAGTGTTTTTTCACTTCAAAGAAAGGTTTTAAAGCTTTTTAGGAAGCTATCTTAAAAGATAAAATTTCGTACTTATACCTTTTTCTCATTAATAAAAATGGAGCTTAAAAGAATAAAGATAGCTCACCAAAAACTTTGAAGCCATTCAAAAAGGTCAAAGCTAACTTTGACCTAATAAATTAAGAACACATCATCTCTTCATCGTTTTCAAATTCGTGAACAAGGTTTTGGAAAACCATGGAGTCATCATCATCTAAATCCAAAATTTTTTTTAGCTCCTTCATTTTGGTAGTAGAAAGACTTAAGAAAATTCCTGTATCATCGGTACTTAGAGCAAAAGAACTTGGATCTACCCCTAAATACGATCCAAAGATATTTTTAGCCAAATCTTCCATACTTGGTAAGATGGATTTAATGGCACTCGCATCAAGGTTGTCTAATCCGGCCAATTGACCAACAACTTTATAATTAATATGAAGACTGACTGTAGCATTTGTCACTTCCTGGTCTTTAGCTGGAGCTTCGAGTTCCACATTAAGAGTTACCCCATCTTCTTGCGAAGTACAAAGGGTATGGACAGGAAGTGTTGCTTTGGAGGTACTCGTTTTAACTGAATTTTTAGTTTCTGATCTAGCGGTAGACTGAGCAGAAGAAGTTGTAGAGGGAGAAGAGCTACAACCAGTAAGTAAAAGAGTGCTTAATAAAAGAAGCGGAATTTGTTTTTTCATTGTAATAGCGGATTGGATACTCATGACTTGTGTCCTCAGAGGAAAATCCGCACCTTTCTGTAGTGTATCCGTTAGCCTATGACCAATTTCCTCCAAACTTTCTTGGGTGAGAGGGTGATATTGCGAAGGTTAAGCTTTTGCCGACTCTTATAGCTTAGTCTTATCTCTTTAAAAGAGTTACTTTCGATTTTTAATCGCAATAGTATCCTTCATCTTCCAGAAAATCAATTAAATCATCAAAGTAAACAGGGGCACTTGTCCCAATAAATTCCGCTACACTTAAATGAATGGTAAAGGTTACTTCTTGATCGCCAATTTGGTAAGAAATAGCGGATTTTTTAACACCATAATCTTCTTGATAGTCTTCAATGGCGTCTTGAATTTCATCTTGTAAATCAGCTTCCGTTTCGTCATAATCTAACAAATCGCGAAAGGGAACGGTTTCAACATAACTTAAAGCCTCTACACCAGAATCTTCTTTTTGGGCTTGTAAAACAATTTGAGTTTTTACTCCTTGAAGTGTAGCGCTACAGGTAGAGGAAACACCTTTATTGGAAGAGCAGCCACCCAAAATTAGAGTGCTAAAAACAAGAGGAACCCAAACAAATTTTGCGTTTTTCATAATTTTCCTTCTTTATGCCAAGGAAGAAAAAAGCCAAAGGCAAAAAGACCTAGTCCTTGACCTATTGTAAATAATTTTAATTAAATTTTATTCTTTCGTAAGAGAGGGTGCCTAATAAAAAAAGCCGCTTGAGATCTAAGCTCAAGCGACACAATGAAATTGTTATTTGTATGTAGAGTCAAAGGAAGGTCAATTTCTGTTGTTAGTAGGTGTTTTATGGTCACAAACCAAACTCTTGAAGAGCTTTGGTCCAATCTTTTCTCTTTAGAGTTCTAATAAATAGACATAAGCTTCTTCATTTTCAAAAGTAAAACTTCTACTGTATTTTCCGCCATTCTTTTCAATCGTTTTTATTGAAGCAAGGTTATCTTTTTCCACGGATAATTGCAATTGATTTAAACCATGTTCTTTGGCTACGAGACATATTTGCCTCAATATTTCCGTCGCATATCCTTTTCTTCTTTCCGATGGTCTTACACTATAGCCACAATTTCCAAAATCTTTCAAAAAATCATTTAATTGGTAGCGTAAATCGACGATGCCAATAATTTTATGATCTGATCTTCTAATGGCAAAAAAGGTGTCCGTCAAAACCCAATGAGGATCAACGGATTCCAAACTGGCATTCGCCACAACTTTTGCTAGCCATTCTTCATAAGAAGAAATCTTATCCAACAATTCACTTCCATTAATGATCTTTTCGCCGCAATCAAAATGTTCTTGTTTGTATTCAAGAGCTTCCTTTTTCAGTTTTAAGGTAGGCTTTATAAGCTGTATTTTTTCCTGATCCATCTTTTAATCCTCAATTTTTATTTTTAAATGAGCTAGCTTCTCCATTTCCAAGAATGGGAAGCTGGCTCTGCGTTTAATACGTCTAGCTCTTTGAAAACAGATTTTTCATTTACATTGTATTTGTCAAAGTTTATTTTTGTATTTTGGCGGGGGTTTTGGGGTGGCATATCAAGGCTCTTTCCCTTAAAAGGAGTAGATTGGTAGTAAATTCAGCTTGAAATCCTGCGCATAGGCTCGTAAATCAAGGCTTTTTTGAGATAATCAACCATTTTGCATGAAAAGCTTAGAGAATACGACGTTTAACATCCATTACATCGGAAATTTTACGTAAATTGGAAATGACTCGTTCAAGCTCATCATGATTTTTCACTTCAATAGTCACATTCGTTAAAGCGGATACATATCGCTCTACAAAATTGGAAGAAATTGAAGTCAGAGGGACATTATTTTGTCGAAAAACGCCTAAGAAATCCGCTACTACTCCATCGCGATCGTTGGACTCAATAATTAAGTTGACGGCATATGGACGGGGTTCTAAATTATCAGCCCATTCAACTTGAATTAAACGCTCTTTTTTATGATAAACATTGGGGCAATCGGTGCGATGCACTTTGATTCCCTTTCCTTTAGTAATATAGCCAATCACATCGTCTCCCGGAATAGGGGTACAACAAGGAGCTAAAGAAACTTGAATGGAATCAATTCCGGCGACGCTAATGCCGCAGGCAGCCACTTTCCGTTTGGGTTCAGCTGGAATAAAGCGTTTGATGATTTCTTCATTGGTGGAATAATCGGCTAAGGATTCTGAAGCCATTAAACGCGCACTGATCGTTCCTGGGGAAAGTTGCTTAGTGCCAATGGCCACCAACAAGTCTTCTAAATTTCGATAAGGTAAGCCGTTGAGTACTATTTCCAGCTTTTTAGGCTCCCGTTTTAAAAGGTTGGGTTCTAAATTGTTATTTTTTAATTCACTTTCCAACAAACTTTGGCCCATTCGAATCGCTTCTTTACGCTCAGCCTGATCTTTCTTTTGGAAAAATTGACGAATTTTGCTCCGAGCATGGGGACTTTGGACCACATTGAGCCAATCGCGCGAAGGGCCATTAGAAAGTTTACTCGTTTTAATTTGAACAATGTCGCCCGTTTTCAAAATGGTATTTAAAGGAACCATCGCATTATTCACCAAAGCTCCGACAGCCATATGGCCCACTTCGGTATGAATGCGATAAGCAAAATCAATGGGAGTCGATCCAGCGGGTAAATCAATCATGTCTCCTTTTGGAGTAAAACAGCAGACGTTGGCTTCAAAAATATCTTTTTGAATGGCAAGCGTATATTCCAGAGGATCTTCGTTGTCTTCATCCGTGATGATCGCAAAATCGCGAAACCAAGAGAGTTTATCTTCGAGTTGAACTGGTTGGTGGTCATCTGGATTGGGGCCATTTTCCTTATAAAACCAATGGGCAGCCACACCTTTTTCGGCCACTTCATCCATTTTTTCTGTTCGAATTTGAATTTCAAAAATATGACCACTACTTGGATCGACCACAGTAGTATGCAAAGATTGATAATGATTGTTTTTGGGCATCGCAATATAGTCTTTGAAACGACCGGGCATTGGACGATAGGTGGCATGAATGTAGCCTAAAATTTCATAACAATGCATCGGGGTATCGGTAATAATGCGAATGGCTTGTAAATCCAAGATTTCTTCAAACCGTTTATTTTTAGTCTTCATCTTTTTGTAGATAGAGTAAAAATGCTTGGAACGACCAAAGATTCGATATGGAATGGCTTGATAGCTCAAAATGGTTTCAATATCGGTCATCATCTCTTGAATTTGGGCTTTACGAGATTCCTCTCGTTCAGCCACCAATCCTTTAATCTTTTGGTATTCTTCTGGTTCAAGATATTTGAAAGATAAATCTTCTAGCTCGGTTTTGATGTGTGAAATTCCTAAACGATGAGCTAGAGGGGCATAAACCGTAAGCGTTTCTTGAGCAATCTTCTTTTGTTTCTCCGGTTTTTGATATTGAAGAGTGCGCATATTATGTAAACGATCGGCGAGTTTAATGAGTACCACACGAATATCAGCGACCATAGCCATAAAAATCTTTCGATGATTGCGCGCTTGATACTCTTCTTCGTTTTTAAACTCGTGTTTCATGTTATTGATTTTAGTAACACTTTCTACGAGTTCAGCAATTTTAGGGGAAAATTCCTCTTCTAACATTTCATGAGTAACCCATTCACAATCTTCTAAAGTATCATGCAACAAGCCAGCTGCAATCACATTTGGAGAACAATGCAAACTCGCTAAAATGTTAGCCACTTGGATAACGTGAATTGTGTAAGGCTCGCCGGATTTACGAAATTGTCCGGCATGCGCCTTTTGGGCGAACGCCCAGGCTTTTTCAATTAATTCGATATTTTCTGGTTTTTTAATGTAGGTACGAATGTTTTCAAAACATTCGTCAATGGTGACACTTTTTTTATCGGACATTACGCGTTCACCCTTTCTAGTAATGAAATGACACCTAGAAAAAAGCGTGCCGACCTGCAATTCTTTGCAAATCGGCACACTTTATACCCTTTATTTTTATTCTCCTTTGTAGTGGACAAGGCTTTGAATGGGAGCATCTTGTAGCTTTTCTCGACCATTTAAATCATCAAGTTCCACTACGAAAGCATACCCAACGACTTCACTCCCTGCTCGTTTAATGAGACGAGAGATGGCTTCCACGGTCCCACCCGTGGCCAACAAATCATCCACAATTAATACCTTTGATCCTTTAGGCAAATCATCCACATGCATTTGAAGACGATCGGTACCATATTCCAGATCATATTTTTCTTCAATTACCGCTCTTGGTAATTTTCCCGGTTTTCGTACGGGAACAAAGGGCAATTGAGCTTCATACGCTACAGGAATCGCAAAAATAAATCCTCGTGCTTCGGGCGCCACAATTGTCGTGGCTCCAAAGTCTTTGGCAATTTGGGTGAGTTGGGCAATTACCTCATGAAAAGCTTCGGGATTGGCCAAAATAGGCGTAATATCTCGAAAAGTGATACCTGGTTTTGGAAAATTTTCAATCGAGGCAATTTGGGTGGTTAAATCCATCGTAGGGTCTCCTTCTAAGCACTTTGTGTAGGCCAAAGTGTTTTGAAATGGGAAGATGTGTGCGTTTGCAGAAATGCGAGAAGCGCTTTCCAAAATAAGCGCATCTCTTTTTCATTTTTTTATTAAGGAACACTATACCTTCCCTTGGGTCTAATTGGTCTACTGCGTGGTGTAATTTTCTTTTTTTTGGGATGGAATCGCTATATTATCGTGTATTTTTACACATAATATGGTGTTCTATTTTAGGCCAACACCTTTTTGTCCCATAAAGACAGTCTTTTTCTTTTTAATTTTCTACTGAATTTCTGGGAATGAAAAGAACTTCGCCATTAAATTTGAACTTTCCATCAAGTAAAAATTTTAATGGCTTTAAGCATATTGAATTTCTTCAATGAGAAAGTCGACTTGTTCTTTGCCTCGAAAGGTATTAATTGAAGGTCGACCAATGAAAGCCCGAATGGTCTTAGGATCCATTGCGGCTTGCGTACTGCTTTGATTAAAATGCAAAGCCTGAAGACCACCCTTTAAGAAAAATTTACGATGAGCCCCTTGGCTTAAATCGTAAATGTTGACGATCTCCACATCTTGAAGGCGAAAAAGTGGCAATTCAAAGCCAGTTCCAAAAGGACGAAGAGAATCGAGAGCATGAATGTTTTCTACAGTTAAATCGTCCACCTCGATATCCAAAGGAAGACTGAATTGGGGTTGCCAAGAGTAGGCATGACCTTGTTTTTGAATAAATGTTTCAAAGGCTTTCCAATTTTCGCTTGGTACACTAAATCCTGCGGCTTGAGCATGTCCTCCTAGCGCTGAATAACCCGAAAAATCCGATAAAAATTCCAAACAGTGAAAGCCTTTAGGAGCTCGCATACTGCACTTATACCCTTGATCACTCAAAGTACAGACAATGGCTGGTTTAGCGCATTGCGTTGTTAAATGTCCCGCAGCCAAACCAATGATTCCCTCATGAAATGAAGGATCATTCGCCATCAAAATTGGTTGAATGGGTTTAATGAACAGCTGCGCTTTTCCGTAAACCTGTTCAGTAAGTTGTTGACGAACTTGATTTAAATCACATACTTGTTGGGCATAGTGAGCAATCTGTTTTGGATCTTGGGTGGTTAAGTATTGCACAAAAGTATTGGCACTAGCCCGATCCGCTAAGCGACCTACGGCATTAATTTTAGGGGCAATTTGAAAGGCAGCATCTCGCTCACTAATGGGCTTAGCTCGAACAAACGGATCAAGATGAGGATCTCCTTGTTCATTAAAAAGAGCTAAGCCTTTTTGAATAATTGCTCGAGTTTGGCCAAAGACCTCCATACAATCGGCAATCGAAGCAATCGCCGCCCATATATAAAAACGATCTACCTCTTGGTGTAAGGCTCGTATACATTCTAAGGCAATACCAGCGCCACATAGAGAATAAAAAGGTTCTTCTAAGGTATTCGGATGCACAATAATGTCGGCTTCAATGTGATCAGGCATTAAATGATGATCTGTAACAATAACTTCAATACCCAGTTCCTTCGCTTTGGCTAAAGCTTCACTCGCTCGAACTCCATTATCGCAAGTGATAATAAGAGAATACCCCTTATCAGCTGCCATTTGAACCGTTTGCGCCGAAAGACCATAGCCTTCTTTTAAACGATTAGGAATATAAAATCCTGGAGATAAACCAAAGGCTTGAAGTCCTTGCACAAAAATGGCGGTGGCCATCATGCCATCGCAATCATAGTCTCCAGCTACTAACACTTTTTCTCGATTATCACGTGCTTGATTTAAGCGTTTGACAAAGGCTTGCATCATGGGAGCTTGTGAAATAGGCGCGAGAACACTTGGGCTGAGTACCTCTTCCAAATGAATAGGATCATAAGGAATAGCTTGTAAAACTTTTTTGGCAAATGAATTAAGTGAATAAGTCATGTCTTTATATTAGGCATTTTTAAAACGAAGAGCTAGTTCTCTAAAAGAGAGGATTTTTTCCCTTCTTATTCGGTTTTAACACGGAAGACAACCTTCTTCATCTTTTCCAAAACGGTGGGATTGACTGGTATACTTCTTAAGGTGATTTTCTTATGTCAAAAATCAGCATTATAGTTCCTTGTTATAACGAACAAGAGATGATTCCTTTGTTATACCCCGCTTTAATTCAAGCGGCTAGTACCTTACCCGATCATGAATTTGAATTCTTATTGGTGGATGACGGATCCAAAGACAATACTTTACATGAAATACGTACAATCGCCCAAAAGGATGATCGTTTTAAATACCTCTCGTTTTCGAGAAATTTTGGCAAAGAAGGCGCAATCTATGCTGGATTAAAAAATGCGAGTGGCGATCTTTGTGTCATCATGGATGCCGATTTACAAGATCCTCCGGAACTGCTCAAAGACATGGTTACAGCGATTGAAAAGGAAGGCTACGACAGTTGTGCCACAAGGCGAGTTACCCGCCAAGGGGAGCCACCCATTCGTTCTTTTTTTGCGCATCGATTTTATCATTTAATGAGCAAAATCTCGGATGTAGAAATGGTGGATGGAGCGCGTGATTATCGTATGATGACTCGGCCATTTGTCGAAGCCATTTTAGAAATGCCCGAATACAATCGATTTTCCAAAGGCATCTTTAGTTGGATTGGTTACAACACCAAATGGCTTGAGTACGAAAATGTCCAACGGGCCGCTGGTGAAACAAAATGGTCATTTTGGAAATTGTTTAAATACGCTTTAAGTGGCATTGTTTCTTTTACGACGGCTCCTTTGCAATTTGCCTCAATACTGGGTATTTTATTTTCTTTGGCTGCCTTTATAATGATTATTTTTATCATAGTCCGAACCCTTTGTTTTGGAGATCCGGTTTCTGGGTGGCCTTCTTTAATTTGCGTCATCATGTTTATGGGAGGAATTCAACTTCTCTCTATTGGAATATTGGGCCAATATATGGCCAAAACGTATTTAGAAGTCAAAGATCGACCTATTTATTTATGTAAAGAAACCAATTTTGATTTATCGGATACCCGACAACATCCAGTTATTCGAAAAGCTGAAAAAAATAAAGAAGAAGGCCAACCTTAAAGGCCAAGGACTTATAAGAGCCTCTAGGCTAAGTGGCTATTTTAGAAGAGCAGGCTGGCCAAAATTAAAAAGGGAATTTTGAGGAAATTAGCTGTAGGCTAATGGATACACCACAGGAAGGAGCGGATTTTCCTCTCATCAAAAGTATCCAATCCGCTATGACTATGAAATTGCTCACTTGGAATGTAAATGGTTATCGAGCCATGCAAAAAAAGGGCTTAGAAACGCTTTTGGATTTAATGAATGCGGATATTGTATGCTTACAAGAAATTAAAGCAACTCCCGAGCAAATCGATCTTTCGGAAGAACTTTATCCGTATCTTTATATCAATTCCGCAGAGCGCAAGGGTTATTCTGGAACGCTCATTGCCTCACGTTATCCGGCCAAAGAGGTTATTTTAGGGATTGGAGAAGAGGAATTCGATCATGAGGGGCGCGTAATTACGTGTATCTTTGACGATTTTACTCTCGTTAATGTTTATACGCCGAATAGTCAACAAAGTCTAAAACGTCTGGACTTTCGCTTAGCTTGGGATAAGGCCTTTTTAAAATATGTTTTATCCCTTCAAGGCCCTGTACTCATTTGTGGAGATTTAAATGTAGCCAGAGGAAATTTAGATATTTGGGAGGAAAAAGATGGCCTAGACCAAGCTGGCTACTCACCAAGTGAAAGAGACTCCTTTGAAAAGGGGCTTTTAACTCACTTTGTGGATACCTTTCGCTTTTTATATCCTACCGCTCAAACGTATTCTTGGTGGTCTTACTATACAAGAGGTCGACAATATAATCGGGGCTGGCGAATTGACTATTGGCTAGCTTCTCCTACTCTTGTAGATAAAGTTCAAGATGTTCGAATTTTAACCGATGTCTACGGCAGCGATCATTGTCCGGTAGAACTGGAAATTGCGCTATAAAAAAAGCCTCACGGAAAACCGTGAGTTTTTTTATGAAAAAAGGGACTTTAAAAATAAACAAAGTTTATTCGTTAAAGTCCCTTTACTGATAAGATCTACTCTTTATCAACAAGAATGAGAGTTTTTCCTTCTAGGTAATACCGTTTTTCGTGAGCATGACCCATCGAAAAGGTTTTACGGGGCAAAGAGCCATCTTGAGTAATGGTTTCAAATAAAGACTCTTTTTCAATAGCTGGCAAGAAAAAGCCAATGGAATTGGGCTTTTGAGCCAACTCCGCTAATTCTTTTTCCCCATGAATATAGTCAATACTTCCTGCATTTTCTGCTAACCAGGCGTCTAAATGTTTTTGAAGTACAGCAAGAGGCAATGGGGAAATTGAAGCATCCAAATAAATAGTGCCATGTTGGTCTTGGCTGACCCAATCAATGGCATAGCCTTCTTCTGGATCCACTTTTGGAAAACTTTCTACAAGGGCTTGAACATCAACATCTTTTAAAATGCGATGAATGGGTTCAAACTGTTGGGCTTCACTGTGCAAATTTTCCAGTTCGGCTAAAGCATAGCGGGCGGGATGGATGGCATGCAAAGCAGGATCAATTTGCTCCTTTAAACGATTCCAAATGGCTTTAGCCGCAGCTAAAGAGTGATTTCCATCGCCAACAGCATACAATAAACCCGTTTTACTTCCATCTCCACTCTCTTCGTATTCTTCAATCCACTTGTCAATGAGTTCCTTATTTTCGCCTTGACACAATCGACCGACAATATGGCCACCATTTTCCATTAAATCAAAATCATACAAGACAGGCATCTCTAAGCGAATGGCTTTGAGTTGTTGAAACAAACGATCTTGTAAATCATTTTGAAGCAACAAAATATGTGGGAATTCAAGAATGGCTTCTTTGCGAATACGAGCCCGCGGAGGAATGCGCTCTAAAATAGTCGCTTCAGTGGCTCGAATTGAGGAGGTACTTGGGGAATGATAGTCGTATTCTTCTAAATCCAAAGCCCCAATCAGACCTTGACGAACCGTTCCATTCGAAAGCGTGCGTTCTACGTAAATATAGGAATCGGGATATTCATGCAATAGCTTTCGATGGAGGTAATCTTGCATATTCTGCCGAATTTTTTGTTTGTGACTTTCTTCTTTTTCGCTGTTTAACCAAGCTTCGGGTAAGATCAGATGCAAAGTACTTGGGCTATCTTTAACGCGATCGTATACGTTATTCCAGTATTCTGGATCACTCGAATATTGATCGCAGGCCACTACAGCCCAGTCTTGCAAATTATCAAGCTTAGGCAGCAAAATGTTGGCGGCTAAAAATCCTTTTTTCACGCCGTCTCCTTTTCAAACAAGTTTACCCGAACCACTTGAGCCAAATTGGCAATGTTGTCTAGAGTTTGTTGGGTTGGCTTATCATCCATATCGAGGATGGTATAAGCGATGTCCCCTTTGGACTTGTTTAACATATTTTCAATATTGGCATTATCGGCAGAAAGCATATCGGTCACTTTGGATAAAACTTTTGGAGTATTGGTATGGATAACACCTACTCGATAAGGAGTACGCATTTCCAAATTTACATAAGGCATATTCACGGAGTTAATGATGTTGCCTTCTTCTAAATAAGAACGCAATTCTTGCGCTGCTTGAATGGCACAATTTTCTTCGGATTCCTCAGAGCTTGCTCCAAGGTGAGGCATACCGAGTACTTTTGGATGACCAGCGAGTTTTCCATCGGGGAAGTCGGTTACATACAAATCTACTTTTCCCGAATCCAAGGCTTCGATCAAATCGTCATCATTAACCAATCCACCACGAGCAAAATTTAAAATTTTGACTCCGTCTTTCATATGAGCGATGGATTCTTTGTTGATCATTCCTTTTGTAGAATCCAACAAAGGCAAGTGCAAAGAAATAAAATCACTCTTGGCAAATAAATCGTTTAAATCGACTTTATGCTCTACCCAACGGGAAAGCTTCCAAGCCGAATCCACCGATAAGTAGGGATCATAGCCAAGGACATTCATATCGAGATGCAAAGCGGTATTGGCTAGCTTACTACCAATGGCCCCAAGACCTACTACACCAAGGGTTTTACCCGCAATTTCATGACCCGCATATTTTTTCTTTTGTTTTTCAACATCTTTAGCAAGCGTTTCACTGCCTTTTTGACTGTTGACCCATTCCATACCGTGGAAAACATCGCGGCTGGCTAAAAGCAATCCCGCAATGACCAATTCTTTTACCGCATTGGCATTGGCTCCAGGAGTATTGAAAACAACGATGCCTTTATCTGTGCAAGCCTCTAAATCGATGTTATTGACTCCTGCCCCAGCTCGAGCAATGGCTTTAAGACTTTCAGGATAGTCTAAATTGTGTAAATCGGCCGAACGAACGATGATCGCATCTGGATTTTCGGCGTTTGC
Source organism: uncultured Erysipelotrichaceae bacterium (assembly GCA_964389885.1). Lineage (GTDB taxonomy): Bacteria > Bacillota_I > Bacilli_A > Erysipelotrichales > Erysipelotrichaceae > Allobaculum. The sequence goes on from CAYMGC010000001.1 coordinate 15,344, forward strand.
TTGGCAAACGTAAGTATCATCAAAAACATCTGTTCCTTTGGAGGAAATGACGTTCATTAAAGAAATTGTTTTTTCCATTTTAAGAATTTTCCTCCTCAAATTTTTTCATAAAGTCAACAAGGGCTTGTACCCCTTCTAAAGGCATTGCATTGTAAATCGAAGCGCGCATGCCTCCAACACTACGATGACCTTTTAAGTTTTCAAAGCCTGCTTCTTTCGCTTGAGCAATGAATTTTTTATCTAAGTTTGCATCGCCAGTAACAAAGGGAATGTTGACATAGGAGCGATCCTCTTTGGCTACAGGGTTTGAGAACATTTTGGAATTATCGAGGTAGTCATATAACAAAGCGGCTTTTTCATGGTTGATTTTTTCCATATTTTCCAATCCGCCAATTTCCTCTTCTAACCATTTGCACACTAAGCCAACCATGTAAATTCCATACGTTGGAGGGGTATTGTACATGGAATCAGAGTCCACATACGTTTTATAGTCAAGCATTGAAGCGGGAATATCATCGCGTTGAGCATCCAATAAATCTTTTTTGAGGATGACTAATGTTACGCCAGCAGGCCCTAAATTTTTTTGAGCGCCCGCAAAGATCATGTCGTATTTTGTTACATCAAGTGGTTCCGTAAAAATGCAACTGGATAAATCAGCAATCAGCTTTTTGCCCTCATGGGGTGGAAGCTCTTTGTATTTGGTTCCATAAATGGTGTTATTTTCGCAAATGTAAACATAATCCGTATCGGGATCAAGATCTTCTTGGGTGATTTTTGGAATGTAGCTGAAGGTTTGATCCGAACTATCTCCTGCAATGTGAACACGGCCAAGCTTTTTGGTTTCTTGAATGGCTTTTTTCGTCCATTGACCGGTGTTGATAATATCGGCACCATTTTTATTAAAATTCATAGGTACCATAGAAAATTGTAAATTTCCACCGCCTTGTAAGAATAAAATTTCATACTCTTCCGGGATGTTGGCAAGGCGACGAATCGTATCTTTCGTGTCTTTGAGGATGGATTCGAATGCGGCGGATCGGTGAGACATTTCCATCACGCTCATGCCGGAGTTGTTGGCATCTAGCATTTCATCGGCTGCTTGTTTTAAGACCGCTTGGGGCATACAAGCTGGTCCTGCTGAAAAGTTATAAATCTTAGGCATACTTATCTCCTTAATTTTGTTCAGGAATCTTGTCCGCTTGCCTATCAGGCATGCATTCCAAAACAGCAAATCCATTTATAGCACTTTATTTTCTAGGCATACAGAAAAAAAAGCATACTGGGAAAAAAAGCCTTTCAGAAATGTGAAAAAAGTCACTAACTTTCAAGATCGCTTCATTTTGATACAAAAACGAACGGAATTTATCATTTTTACCTTAAATCGAGCAAAATTTAAAACTGTTTTCTATTTTCAAGGATGAAAGCCCTTGCTAGAAAAAAGAAAAAATTGTCTTACTTTTTTGAACGGGGATTTCTTTGACCTTAAAGGGAGGATCAACGATCGAGCAAAACTTTGTTATAATAAGCGGCACATCAAAAGGCCAAATTTGGCTTGGAAAGGGAATGTATGATTGCTTATTTGGAAGGAAGCGTTTTAGCCGTGCGCAAGGACTCCATTGTTTTAAAAGTCGGCTCTTTAGGGATTGGCTTTGAAGTATTTGTCTTCAATGCTCCCACCTATTCTCTTGACGAGTCGGTAGCCTTATATTGTTACCAACAATTTAAAGAAGATGGCCAATTTTTATATGGTTTTGAACAAGAGGAACAATATCAATTGTTTGCTTTACTCATTCAAGTCAAGGGCTTAGGGTGCAAAACCGTACTCAATGCTCTTTCCGCCATGGATTGTCAAGATATCATTCGAGCCATTGAAAATGCGGATGCGGCTACTCTAAAAAAGCTTCCAGGCATTGGGGCGAAAACGGCGGGTCAAATTATTTTGGATTTAAAAGGAAAAATTGTGGTGAGCGATTCCAAAAAGGAAAAAGAAGAGAAAAAAGCCAAGGTGATCAATCCGGTATATGTTGAGGTATGCGATGCTCTTTTATCGCTTGGCTTTAAACAAGTTGAAATCGATAGTCTCAATTTGGATCCCAATGCTTTAGTCAATCAAGATCCAAGTGTAGTTTTACAAGGGGCTTTGCGCCAACTTGCGGCTCAAAAGCGCCGTACATTTTAAAGAAGAAAAAGAGGGAAGGAAATGGAAGAACGCTTGTTAAATGGTGAAAAAACGACCAATGAGTGGTTGGAGGATAGCGAACAAGCTTTACGTCCCGCTAGTTTAAAAGAATACATTGGTCAAGAAGAACTCAAGCACAACTTAAATGTCTTTATTCAAGCGGCCCGTAGCCGCAATGAAGTTCTTGATCACGTTTTATTGTATGGGCCTCCTGGACTTGGAAAAACCACTTTAGCTATGATTATTGCCAATGAAATGCATGGAAATTTAGTTACGACCTCTGGTCCCTCCATTCAAAAAAGTGGTGATTTAGCTGCTATTTTGTCGACTCTTGAACCAGGAGATGTGCTGTTTGTGGATGAAATTCATCGAATTCCTCGTCAAGTAGAAGAAATTTTATACCCTGCTATGGAAGATTTCTTTTTAGATATTGTCGTAGGGAAAGAAGGAACAAGCGCCCATTCTATTCGTTTGGCCTTGCCACCTTTTACTCTTGTAGGGGCTACAACGCGAGCGGGGGATTTATCAGCTCCTTTGCGTGATCGGTTTGGCATTGTCTCCGCTTTACAGTTTTATCAACAAAGCGAACTGGAAAAAATTGTTACCCGAACTTCTCATATTTTAGACGTTGAAATGGAACCAGAAGCCATTCAAGAAGTCGCTTTGCGCTCACGAGGAACGCCTCGTATTGCAAACCGAATGTTGCGTCGCATTCGTGATTTTGCCCAAGTGTATAATGATGGTCTTATTACACAATCCTTGGCTCAGGAGGCTCTTGATCGCTTAGATATTGATCATTTGGGATTAGATGGAGTCGATCGCCGTTATTTAGAAGGGATCATTTATCGCTTTAATGGGGGGCCTGTAGGGGTAGAAGCTTTAGCGAGTTCAATTGGTGAAGATGCGACAACTCTTGAAGATATGTACGAACCTTACTTGTTGCAAAGTGGTTTAATTAACCGTACTCCTAGAGGCCGAGTGGCCACAGAAAAGGCCTATCAACATCTTGGTCTTCCCATTCCCAAAAAAGAATAAAGAAAAGAGGCTGTTAATGATTGACAGCCTCTTTTTATTGATCAAAAAGAAAGAGAAGTAGCGTCTAGAATTAATTTTCTACGAATTCAAATTCATAGCCTTCTAATTCGATAACGTCACCATCTTCAGCTCCAGCTTCCCGTAGATTTTTATCAATTCCAAGAAAGCGCATTTGGTTAGCAAAGTTGAAGAAGTCTTCGTCTGTGTTGAGTTTATCAATATTGAAGTTTTTGCGAATAAGTGGTCCATATACCTTATAACGACCTGTTTCAACGCGTTCAATGGTATAGGGTGATTCTTTTTCTTCGAAGGTATAGGTTACACCTTGCTCTTCTTCGTTTTCTTCTAAAACTGGGAAAACAGGAGTCGTTTCCAATAAATCGGCTGCTTTACGCAAAACAGGATCCAACCCTTCATGCAAAATTGTGGTGGTTTCAAATACTTCTAAATCGGGATAGGCTTCTTTAAACCGCTTTAGATTTTCTTCAGCCATATCACCATCCATTTTATTGGCCACCACAACTTGAGGCCGTTCTAATAAACGTAAATGGTAATTTTCCAGTTCCTTGTTGATGTTGGCAAAATCTTCTACCGGATCGCGTCCCTCTTCTCCACTCATATCCACGATATGAATGATGACGCGGCAGCGTTCAATGTGCTTTAAAAATTGATGACCGAGTCCTTTTCCTTCACTCGCTCCATCAATTAAGCCAGGTAAATCGGCCATCACGAAACTACGACCATCTTTGGTTTGGACCACTCCTACATTTGGGGCAATGGTCGTAAAGGGATAATCCCCAATTTCTGGTTTAGCCCGAGACACTGCATCCAACAAAGTGGATTTTCCTACCGAAGGATAGCCAACCAATCCAACATCGGCTAAGGTACGCAACTCAACGATCACATCGTATTCTTCGCCTTCTTTACCAGGCTCAGCATAACGTGGAGCCACATTGCGTGAGGATTTAAATCGGGCATTGCCTCGTCCACCTCGTCCACCTTGGGCGACCACTTGTTGTTGATGCGGTTCGGTTAAATCGGCTAAAATTTGCCCAGTATCCGCCCGCTTAACGATGGTTCCTAGAGGAACTTTTACAATTCGATCACCGGAATTAGCTCCATGCATTCGTTTGTTTTTTCCCTTTTCTCCAGGTTGCGCGCGAATAATTCGGTTGTAGCGTAAATCTAGAAGTGTGACCATTCCAGGATCGGCCTCAAAAACGACGCTTCCCCCATTGCCACCATCTCCCCCAAAGGGACCCCCATTGGCTACATATTTTTCATGCTTAAAGGAAACCAGTCCATCTCCACCTTTTCCAGCTTGAACATGAACTTTAACCTGATCTACAAACATAGGCACCTCCAATTGTGTTATTCCTCTCTTGACGAGTAGGAAGATCTCTTTTCATTGTAAAGAAGCCAAAAAAAAAGAGCCTTAAACAGGCTCATATTCGTTTGAAAAACTATTCAGCAACAGGATAAACAGAAACTTGTTTTCTATCTCTGCCAAGTCTTTCGTATTTTACAACACCATCCACAGTAGCAAACAAAGTGTCGTCGCCACCTCTGCCTACATTTTTACCGGGATGAATTTTTGTTCCACGCTGACGGTAGATGATGGAACCAGCGAGGCATTTTTGACCATCGGCTAGTTTTGCACCTAAACGTTTAGAGTGAGAGTCACGACCGTTCTTAGTCGAACCTACTCCTTTTTTCGAAGCGAAGAACTGAAGGTTCATAGTAAAACGCATGATTGTACCTCTTTCTCTTCCTTTTAAGTGAGTATCTGCATCCGAATAAACTTTGGATATTCCAAAGCCATCGCTTGAAGCTGCTCTTGCATAAAACGTAAGCTCGCTTGTAATTCACTTGAATCGTGTAAGACTTCAATTTGAATTACATTATCCTGAGCTTGCAATAAGCAGGCTTCTGGATACAGAGCATCAATCGCATTGAGCGAAGACAAAGCGATTGCGGATACAGCACAGCATACCAAATCTTGACCATAAGGGCCAGAATTAGCATGACCATGGATTTGTATCCTTTGAATCGCATTTTTCTTAATATTAAATTGAATCTGAATCATAAAAGTAGTTATCCTGTGACTTAGGCCATAGGTTATTAAGCTACGATGGATTCAATTTTTACGCGAGTATAGGGCTGTCTGTGACCTTGTTTTCTGCGCGTAGAAGATTTTTTAGGACGATATTTCACAATTGTGATTTTCTTTCCTTTACCTTGTTTTTCTACTACGCCAGTAACTTTAGCCCCTTCAATGAAGGGGGTACCAACTTTGCCGTCGGCATATAAAACCTTGTCAAATGTGACCGTGTCACCTTCTTGAGCATCGAGTTTTTCAACCCAGATCACAGAACCGTCTTCAACTTTAATTTGTTTTCCACCGGTTTCAATAATTGCGTACATGATATGTCTCCTTTCTTGAGGACTCGCCATGAAGGCGGGCTACATTCTAGCCGCTTAAGCCTTTTTTGAGCGGTTGCAAGTCTTGAAGACTGCAACATGAGATATTTTAAAGACCCCGTTCCTATTCGTCAACCACAGAAATAAGCAATTTGTCAAGAAAAAGAAGAAAGAGATCTGCTTCAAAAGTCTTTTGCACCACTTCTTTAAATTATCTCTCTTCGTGAAGGATAATTTCTTAGTAATTTGGATAAAGAAAGGAAGAATTATGAATTTAAGAAAGAGAAAAGCCCCTAAAGAAAAATATTTAGAAAATGTAAAGCTTGGAGAAGAAATTAAAGACTGTCTTCATAAACGTTATAATGTGTCTTGGAAGGATGAAGAAGACTGGTTGGCTTTAGAAAGTGAAGAAAAAAGACATTTTGAAGAAAAATTTGGCGAAATTGAGGATGAGTTTGACTATGGAAAATTTTTAGATACGATACTCGTTCCAAAAATTATAAAGCTTTATCGCAATGAATATTCTTTTGATTCAACTTCTTCCTTAGAAAAGGTAAGCCAATTTTTAAATTTTAGTCAGATTTATGGAGAGGGGGCTATTTTGGAATTTTTTCCCTCCGATGTCGAATTGTTTTTTGAACATCCAAGGTTTTCTCATCTTTCTTCTGATTCTACAGTGCTTAAGGAATACTGCATCGTTTTAAAGCAATTGGCCCAAATTCTTGGAAAATATCAAGTTATTTCTAAGACAGAAGTTCAAGAAGCCTTGGATTTTCTAGCTACTTATCAAGCCCAATTGTTTCCGCGAAAAAGGCCAACTTTTTTTCAAAAATAAAACCTCTAAAGCTGAAGCTAGCCTTAGAGGTTTTTTATAAAAAAAGACCAGCGGGGGAGGCTGGTCTTAAAAACAGGGGGAAATTAGTTTTCTTGTTTAGCCATGTCAGCTTCTACAGCAGCCATGTCAAGTTGATAGAACGCATTTACACCTGGATATTGAGCAACGGCAACAGCACCACGTTTGTTCAATTCATCTTCAATGCGCATTAAACGGTTGTATTTTGCAATACGGTCGGTTCTGGAAAGAGAACCAGTCTTGATCTGACCTGCGTTTGTTCCAACGGAGATGTCAGCAATCGTAGAATCTTCTGTTTCACCAGAACGATGGGAAACAACAGTAGTGTAGTTGTGTTTTTGAGCAAGTTCAATTGCATCAAATGTTTCTGTCAAAGTACCGATTTGGTTAACTTTGATCAAAATGGAGTTGGCGATACCTTTAGCAATACCTTCGGCCAAGATTTTTGGGTTTGTAACGAATAAGTCGTCACCTACCAACTGGATACGTTTGCCAAGAGCATCAGTGAGCTTCTTCCAACCTTCCCAGTCGCGTTCGCCAAGACCATCTTCAATGGAGATGATTGGATAGCGTTCAACCCATTCTTGGTACATAGCGATCATTTCATCAGACGTTTTGGTTCCGCCGCCGGATTTTTTCAATTCATATAAACCAGTTTCGTGGTTATGGAATTCGGAAGCTGCAACGTCCATAGCGAACATGAAGTCAACACCAGGTTTGTAACCAGCTTTTTTAACGGCTTCAAGGAGCAATTCAAGTGGTTCTTCGTTACCATCTTTGCAAGAAGGAGCGAAACCGCCTTCGTCACCAACGTTTGTGTTATAGCCTTTTGCTTTCAAAACGGATTTGAGGTTGTGGAATACTTCAGCAGCCATGCGAACAGCTTCTTTTTCGGAAGTCGCACCAACTGGCATGATCATGTATTCTTGGAAGTCAACAGTGGAGTCAGCATGAGAACCACCATTGATAACGTTGCACATTGGAACTGGCATAACGTGAGCATTGCATCCACCTACATAGTTGTAGAAAGGCATACCATAGTAGTCAGCAGCAGCCCAAGCAGCAGCCATAGAAACAGCTAATGTAGCGTTAGCACCCAAATTGGATTTAAATGCTGTGCCATCAAGTTCAAGCATTGTTTTGTCGATCAAAATTTGATCGGTGCAGTCCATACCGATAATAGCTGGACGAATAATGTTATTTACATTGTCAACGGCTTTGGTTGTACCTTTGCCAAGGTAACGATTTTTGTCGCCATCACGAAGCTCAAGCGCTTCTCTTTCGCCTGTGGAAGCGCCACTTGGAACCATAGCACGTCCATAAGCACCGGACTCGGTTACGATTTCACATTCTACTGTTGGATTTCCGCGGGAGTCGAGGACTTCGCGTGCATAAACATCCGTAATAATAGGCATGGTAAAAAGTTCCTCCTTTGCCTTCTGTACGTGTTCAATTATAGCACAGTGCTAATCGCTTACAAAAACGACGGACTCTTTTTAAAAAATTTTCGTTTCGTTGCTTAAAACGGAAAAATGAAAAGGAGGACCTCTTTTAGGTAAATTTTAGTTCTTTTTTCTCCAATAAAATTTTAAAAATTTAAGATTAGGCTTTAACTTGTTTCAGTTCCTCTAAAAAAGCTTGACGAATGGCTTTGGACTCTTGCGCATCTTCATTGGTCAATACAATACGGAAGGCTGGAATTCCCTCTTGTTTAAGCTGAGGAATTTGCTCTAAGCGATTTTGAGGAGCTTCATCAAAGAGTTGCATTTGACAATCGACATTGCCATATAAAATGGCTCGTTTTCCATCTTTTCCCTTGAGAGTATATTGATGAGTACGACAAAGGGAACAATTTTGACGCTGTCCATCTTTTTTCAGGGTATTGATGGGGCAATGATTCATGATCATTAAGCGTGGTTTTTCATAAACTGTCATCAAGACAGGAGCTTGGAAGCCATATCGAGTCTTAAAGCTTTTTAATAAATCATGACGGCCCTTTTCACTGAGTTCACCACTTAAAACGGCACCTTGATATCCAAGTTCTAAAAGAGCCGCTAACGCATAGGAGTTGGTTACATTCATACTTTCTACAATTTGACCTTGTCCCAAATGATCGGTAAAAAGACCTCGATCGTGGGTTAAATTGGCTTTTAAAGTGACATTGGGGAAAGGAAATTCACTGACTTGAAAAAGTCCATCGTCTAGGTTTTGTTGCTTTTGTTGAATTTCGACAAAATTGTCTAGAGGTTTTGGCACTTGGGGCTGAAATTCATAAATTTTTTCAACAATGGCTGGATGGGCTAATTTTTGCGCTTCTAAAGCCTCTAAAGCCTCTCGACGCATCTCATTGAGTACTTTAGTCGGAATAAAGCAATTTTCTGGCAATTCTAAAGAAACATGATCGACTTTCGCCCACGTATTTCCAGTTTTTTTAAGCGAACGTTCAATTTGCTCAAAAGTGGTTGGGGCATTTTTAGCCTCTTGAAGAGCTGGCCCTTTAACTTCTACTTCTAGACCACTCTGTTCATCGTGTACTTTTAAAATTAAAGGATCTTGGATCGCTTTAGAGGATAAGGTCATCGAAACAGGAGCTTGAATTTTGGTCGTTCGAATGGCTTCTTCCACTTTCTTTTGCAATTGGACACTAGACGTTTTGCGCACTTCCATTCCTGGGGTGACGTAGGCGCTACATTTGATTTCAACTTCTTGACCTGCTTGACCTTTTGAAATGAGTTTGCCAGTGGAATCAAAAATGAAATTGGCTATTCCCCCAGGAGCTTCACTACTGCTTCCAAAACGTAATCCATCGCCTTGATTTAACTCTTTCTCCAATAAAAGGCGCACTTTGTCTTTGCTTCCACCTAAAACTTTGCCAATGCGAACGCCTTGATGATTGGAGCTTTTAGGGTTCATTAAATCCCTTCCGCGCTGTTCAAAGGTATGGCCAAGGGTATAACCACGATGAAAAGTGGTTTCCATATTTTCTAAATCGTCTTGTGTAAGAGGTTCTTGAAGCAATCCTTTTTGAGTCGCTTTAACGCTTTCAAACACGTATTCTGGCGATTTCATTCGACCTTCAATTTTTAAAGACCAAACTCCCGCTTGTACCAAATCACTTACTTGTTGAACAAGGGATAAGTCTTTAGGGGATAATAAGAAATTGCCATCACTTTTAAGGGGTTGGCCATCTTCCTCTAATACATATTCCATACGACAGGGTTGGGCACAAGCGCCTTTATTGCCCGATCGATTGTAACGAACTTGTGAAAAGCGGCATTGTCCAGAGTATGAAATACAAAGCGCTCCATGAACAAAGGCTTCTAATTCCATACCAGTTTTCGCGCAAGCTTCAATTTGGTCGAGTGTCGCTTCCCGAGCCAATACCACACGCGAAATTCCTAATTTTTTCAATTGTTCAATTTGGTAAGGGGTTGTGACGGAAAGTTGGGTCGACGCATGAAGTTCTAAATTCGGTAAACGATGATGCAATAAGTGAATTAAGCCTAAGTCTTGGATGATGAGGGCATCTACGCCCATTTCATGAAGTGCTTTCGCCCACTCATACGCTTGTTCCATTTGATCTTCTTCAAGAAGAGTATTCATCGTGACATAAATTTTCTTGTTAACCAAATGCGCTTGCTCAATGAGATCTTTGGCTTCTTCTAGAGTAAAATTTTTGGCAAAGGCCCGAGCCCCAAAAAGAGGTAAACCAAAATATACAGCATCCGCTCCTGCCGCAAAGGCTGCTTGTAAAGCTTCTCGGTTCCCCGCTGGGGCTAAAATTTCTGCTTTTAAAGATTCCTGATTGGGCTTCAATGAAGTAGGTAGAGAAGAAGGGTTCAAAATCGCTCTTGTTTTTTGCTTTTTTGGGCGTTTTAAAGGAGCCTTTTTACTGGCTTTTTTAGAAAGTGAAGAATCGATTTTTGAAAAAGATGGTTTGTTTTTTGATTTCATATTGCAATCTCCTTTTCTATTTTGGTTTTGGCTTTTGTCTTTATTTTGGCCCACAAAGAAAAAGCAGGAAGGCGTTTGACCGAAGGTCTAAGCTTCCTGCTGAGGATTACACATCAAGAGATTTGTGGGAATAATAGTGTTGAATGGCTTGAAAGGTTTCTTCCGAAATTACATGCTCAATACGACAAGCATCTTCCTCTGCCGTTTTTAGGTCCACCCCAATATCGGTCAACATCTGTGTAAAAAACACATGGCGTTGGTATGTCGCTTGAGCAATCTCCTTCCCCTTTGGGGTCAACACAAGTTGTTTGCTTGCGGTTGCTTCCAGTAACCCTTTAGCCATCATTCCCTTTACCGCATGAGAAACCGACGGCTTCGAATATCCTAAATAGCTCGCTACATCTACACTACGAACACAAGGCAATTGAGAAGATAAAACCAAAACAGCTTCCAAGTAATCTTCTATCGATTCCGTCAATTCTTTTTTTTCTGTTGACATAAGTCCATCTTAAATTTCTAAAAGATATTCGTCAATGCTTGGCCTTTAGACCACTGAGTAAAAAATAGATCAAGAAGGAGAAATTTTATGCTTGTTACCACATTAGGCTATCTGATTCATCCCAAAACTCATCAAGTTTTAATACTTCACCGCACCAAGAAAAAAGGTGATATCAATCACGACAAGTGGATTGGTATTGGCGGAAAATTAGAAGAGGGAGAAAGTGTTTTGGCTTGCATGCAACGCGAATGTTTGGAAGAAACAGGACTTATTTGGCACGATCCCTGTTTGCGGGGCATCATCACCTTTAACTTTCGTCAACACCGCGACGATCCACTTTTTTCGGAACTCATGTTTTTGTATTCTGGTCACAATTTTGAAGGCCTCCTGAAGGAATGCAATGAAGGAGAATTGGTTTGGCTTTCTTGGTCAGAGCTTTTTGAAAAAAATTTATGGGCTGGGGATCGTCTTTTTTTAGCTCTCTTGCAACAAGAACTCCCCCTTTTTTATATGCGTTTAGATTATCTTGGCGACACTTTAGAAAAAGCTTATTTGAATGAAAAACCCATTGTGCTATAAGCCTCAAGACGAAAAAAGCTCAATTTTTTATCTTGAGCTTTTTTATACTTTAGCGTTTAAGTTCAATAACTTTTTCCCAAGGTAAATCGGGATCTCCAAAATGTCCATAATTCGTAGTACGACGATAAATAGGACGACGCAAATCGAGTTCTTTAAGAATATTGCTGACTTCAAAGTTAAAGTTCTTATTTACAATTTCTAAAATTTCTTCATCACTCATTTTCCCTGTACCAAAGGTATCGACACAAATAGAGACAGGTTCATTGCGCCCGATCGCATAGGCTACTTCCACTTCAGCTTTATCGGCTAATCCATTGGCTACAATGTTTTTGGCTACCCAACGAGCATAATAGGCTGCCGAGCGATCAACTTTAGTGGGGTCTTTTGAAGAGAAGCATCCTCCTCCAATATGGCCCATTCCTCCATACGTATCGCACACAATTTTGCGGCCAGTGGTTCCAGAATCCCCAAAGGATCCCCCTACTACAAACGAGCCGCTTGGATTAATAAAATATTTGGTATTTTCATCCAACATGGAAGCTGGAATAACGGCATCAATGACTTCTTCATGAACCAGCTTTTTTAAATCCTCTTGCGAAATGTCGGCCGCATGTTGGGTGGAAATAACAATGGTATCAATTCGGGCTGGCTTATTGTCCTTGTATTCCACAGACACTTGGGTTTTTCCATCGGGCTTTAAAATATCTGGATGTTGACGACGGACTTTAGAAAGCTGTCTGGATAAAGCATGGGCAAAGAAAATGGGGGAAGGCATATATTCTTTGGTTTCATTGGTGGCATAGCCAAACATGATGCCTTGATCACCAGCAGCTACTTCAAGTTCTCCACCATCCTTTTCACGTTGCACCGCATTATGAATTTCAGGGGATTGTTGGTTAACCACCACCATAACCCGATAATCTTCCGGATACCCGATTTCTTTCATGACATCTTTGGCAATTTTTTCATAATCGATGTCAGCTTTAGTATTGGCTTCTCCATACACTAAAATGAAATCGTCTTTAATAGTGGCTTCTACGGCCATATTGGAGTTCGGATCTTGACTTAGGGCTGCGTCCACAAAAGAATCTGCAATCAAATCACAGACTTTATCAGGATGCCCTTCAGTTACCGATTCACTTGTAAAAATATAGTCTTTCATAGGTTGTTAGGTCTCCTTGTTCTTCAAGAAAAAAGCACACTCGAAACGCCAAAAGCATGGCGAAGAGTATGCTTGAGACAGATCAGCGTCCTGTAAATTTGGGTATAGCCCAAATCTCTCGCTCGCTTCTAGTCCAATTATAAAGGATCCTCTTTATGAAAAAGGAAAAGGCGCTTAGGATTTCCTTTTAAAGTGGATCCCTTTTTGGACTCAAAACGCTTTAAAACAAGAAAAAATCTTAGAAAGACAAATCGCTTATTCTTCACTCGTTTTAGGTAAAGCACTCGCAAACCAACCAATCTCTTCATCGAGCCATCCAATGGCCACTAAAGCATTTCGTTCAGAAACCGACACCGTATAATTATGGGCTCCACTAGTGGCATTGGGATTGTATTGGCGATAAACCGGCACAATTTCATCGGGATCACTGTACCAGCCAATTCCCTCATCGTTCCAACCAAGGCGCACTAAAACATCTCGTTCTTCTTGGTTGATCGTGTAATGATGATCATCCATGTTGGGATTGTAGACTCGATACACGGGAATGGTGGAAGTTTGGGGAGCAATCCAACCAATTCCTTCTGCTAGCCATTGAGGCCATTCGATTAACGCTTGGCGTTCATGGACTTTTCCCGTATAAAAATGTTCTCCCGTATCTTTGTTATAAAATCGCCATAACGGTTCATATCCCTGGGGAATTTCATCTAAGGTCCAAATTGGCGCGGCTTTGGAGTCATCTGGATCTGCTGGATCATTTGGGGTAATTGGATTGAGATCACTTGGATCGTCCTTTAAATCTTCTAAAGGCGTATTAGGGGTATTGGGTAGGGTGGGCATTTCTTCGTCTTGATTGAGTAATTTGGCATACTCATGAACTAAGCGAATGTATTCTTCAACTGTTAAATAGCCAGGACTAAATAAGAATACTTGTCCATCGCATTGCCCTTGTCCATAAGCGGGATTGTTTTTATTATGGGCGGCTCCAGTGGATTGATAATTAAGATTGACGACATTTTGATAATGCCCAATTCCTTCTGTAGCTCCATTTTTCGCCAATTCCCGTTCATGAAAATACCAACTGCCAGCCGGATCTTCTTGGCCCCACGCTAAATTTTCCCAAACCGCATACATGCGGGCATGATCAAGATGGGTATCCGACCAATTGAGGTGCTTTTGGGAAATGGCTACAAGTTCTAAACTCACTTGCAAGGGAGCAATCTCTAAATGTTCTTGAAGGGCTTCTTGCTCACGCAAATCATTGGTTCGTAAAAGCGTTTTACAAGCCTCAATCATATTTTCTAAAGAAGTGGCATCGGTTGGATCATCTAAATTGGTGTATCCAGACAACTTAGAGCTTTCGGCTGCTAACACCACTAGTCCACGCTGTGCGTCTTGCTGGAGAGCTTCATTTTCTGTGGTAGGTTCTTGTTGAAGAATCCACTCTAAAAAGCCACGCATATTGGCTTCATGAGTTTGATTTTTTGGACTAGCATCAAGCGTTTCCTGAGCCAAAAGAGGTTGAATGGTAAGAAAAGGGGTAAGGCTTAGCAAAGCTAAGCTTAAACGAATCGCTTTGGATCGCATGAGAATTTTTCCTTTCTAAACGGTGTTGCGTTTCAAGAAAAAACGAAGCAACCGAAACAAGAAAGCATATCTTACACTTAAAATCAAAGTCATAGTATGACTTTTATAAAATCACACAAAAAAGCCAACTCATAAGAATCATTCCTTATTGAGTTGGCAAATTTATACCATAAATTGAGAGATAAACGAAATGGTTTTAGGAAGAGCTTGATGAAATCGGCCAATCGTCTTCTTCCTCATCGTCCTTCCAATTCCAAATGCGAAACGATTGAAGTTGTAAATCCTCTGGCAATTCCTGTTGATCGATGTCTTCATCCACTAAATTTTTCAGAATCATTAAGCGAATCAAGCCATACGCGATAATGACGCCTCCAAAGACCATCAACCAGCCATTTTTCCAAAATAGCCCAAAAACCACAATCAATACCCCTACAGAGGCGAGTTGAAGTTGGGTAAAGAAAATTTTTTGCTTTGGATTCATCAGCGGATAACAGTGCCTGGTAAAACGCTATCGTCTAAAAAGACCACTTTGGGACCGCCTTTGCCTACGCTACAAAGCAACATGCCCTGACTTTCTACGCCTCGAAGAAGAGCAGGTTCTAAATTGCTCACCACGATTACATTACGGCCAATTAAGTCTTGAGGAGCATAGTTTTGCGCAATGCCCGAAACAATTTGGCGCGGAGTTTCTTCCCCAAGATCAATGGTTTCAATGAGCAATTTATCTGCATCAGGATGAACTTTGGCTTCAATAATTTTCCCTGCTTTTAAGCTCACTTTTCCAAAGTCGTCTACTGAAATGGGTTCAATGACTTTTTTCTTCTTTTCCTTTTTCGCTTTTTTCTTGGACTTTTCGATTGGCTCCTTTGAACTTTCAAATTCTTTGAGATCAATGCGTTGAAATAAAGGCGCAATGGAAGACACACACGAAATGCCGGTTTCTAAGCCTCCAAACTCGCGTACTGAATCAAGAGTTCGCTGGTTCGTCTGCAAAGCATCCAAGATTTTTTGCGAAGTCTCGGGCATAAAGCTTTCCAATAAAACCCCCGCAATACGAATGCTTTCAAGCAAGTTATACAGCACCGTTTGAAGACGAGCCGCTTTTTCGGGGTCTTTAGCCAATTTCCATGGTTCCGTTTCATCGATGTATTTATTGGAACGACGTAAAAGGGTAAAAATTTCATCCAACGCTCCACTGATCTGAAACTCTTCCATTTTTTCTTCCGTTTTCGCTACAGCTTGCATGGCAGCTGCTTTGAGTTCTTCATCGATTGGTTCCACTACATTCGGATTTTCGATTTTGCCTTCAAAATATTTATTTTCCATCGCAATAGTACGAGAGACCAAATTACCCAGAATATTGGCTAAATCGGAATTGATGCGCTCTGCCAAAAGTTCCCAAGTAATTATTCCATCTTGAGCATAAGGCATTTCGTGCAAGCAATAGTAGCGCACCGCATCTACGCCAAAACGATCCACTAAATCCTCAGCGTAAATGACATTGCCTTTGGATTTGGACATTTTTCCCTCACCTACGAGCATCCAAGGATGACCGAAGACCTTTTTTGGAAGAGGCAAATCCAAAGCCATTAAAAAGATCGGCCAGTAAATGGTGTGGAAACGTAAAATATCTTTTCCAATGATGTGCGTCGCTGGCCAATATTTTTTGAAAGCGTCGGGTTGCTCTTCATAGGAGAGATTTGGATCATAACCCAAAGAGGTAATATAGTTCGTTAACGCATCTAGCCATACATAAATTACATGACGATCATCAAAATCAACGGGAATGCCCCATTGAAATGAAGTTCGAGAGACACACAAATCTTGTAAGCCTGGCTTTAAGAAGTTGTTGATCATTTCATTTTTCCGACTTTCTGGTTGAATAAAGTCAGGATGCTCTTCGATATATTGCATTAAACGATCAGCATACTTGCTCATATTGAAGAAATAGGCTTCTTCTTTCGCTTTATGAACGGGACGACCACAATCCGGACATTTTCCATCCACAAGCTGAGATTCAGTCCAAAACGATTCACAAGGCGTACAATACCAACCTTCGTATTCTCCTTTATAAATATCTCCTTGTTCATAGAGGCGTTTAAAAATCTTTTGGACCGTTTTTTCATGATTTTCATCGGTGGTACGAATGAAATAGTCATAGGAGGTGTTCATTAAATCCCAGTTTTGACGAATCAAACCTGCAATTTGATCCACAAATTGTTTAGGAGTAATTCCAGCTGCGGCGGCTTTTTCTTCAATCTTTTGACCATGTTCATCCGTTCCAGTTTGAAAGAACACATCGTATCCCTGCGCCCGTTTAAAGCGAGCTAGAGCATCACTTAAAATGATTTCATACGTATTTCCAATATGCGGTTTGGCCGAAGTGTAAGCAATGGCCGTCGTAAGAAAATAAGGTTGTTTCTCCATCTCAAAATCTCCTTTCTTCCTCTTTTTTTTATCTTTGGAGCTCATCGTTTTGAGTTTTTAATTTGAAAAGCTCTTTTTTAGTCGTTGAAAAAAGGCCACTGGGGGCCTTTTGCGTTTCGCTTTTTTTCTTTTCAAAGTGTACCATATTCCTTCTTTAAATTAGCTTTCCCCCGAGTCTTTTACGAAGTTGAGGTTTTGAAAGGCCTTTAAAAGGCAGAATTAAAAAAGTTGTCCTTAATCTAAGGACAACTCATTGTTTTCTTTATCTTCACCAAGCCCTTTGGTAAACGTTTCAAGAATTTGATCCGCCGCTCCGGAAGCCGTAGTATATCCCAAAAAGCGATCGGATTTTAAAGAACCATGATAATCCGATCCTCCTGTTACATACAATCCCTCATTACGAGCCAAGGTCATTAAAAACGCTTTGGTTTGTCGAGAATTGTTGGGCGTAAACACTTCAAAGCCTTGGATTCCCGCATCAATGAGTCCTTCAATGGCATCATCGGAAATTTGATCCAAATGCCAGCCCGCTAAAATGGGAATTCCTCCTGCTTTATCTCGAATCAATTCAATAATTTGTTCCGCACTTGGATAGGAAGCAATAACTTCACAGGTTCCGCCTGGACCAAAGAAATCACGAGAAAACTGCTTTCGGGCCTGTTCTTCCGTAGGGTATTTTTGTAAATACTCTTTTAAAATGGGCAACTGACGGGTGGCTTGGGTATCAAAAACAAGGTTGGTTAATTCATGAGGACGAACAATTTTAAAGCGTGAATTGGTCATCAACGCTTCAAGATTGATACGAATTCCTAGTGCTTTTTCAAATAACGCAATACGCTGATCGGAAACATTGCGCTCGCGTTCTAAAGAAGCATTTTCCATCAAAACGAACTCATCCAATTTCCAATTGATGTAATAGCCAAGAATACGGACGCGTTCCCCATAAATTTCACAATCGACTTCTACCCCTGGGATGTATTTCAAGCCATAGTGATGGGCAAAAGCAATCGCTTGTTCACTGCTTCGCGCATTATTATGGTCTGTAATGGATACACACGTTAAGCCCAACCGTTTGGCTTCAACCATAATGTCCTCAATATCCGCATTGGAGTCATCGGAATAATCCGAACGAATGTGCAAATCCACTTTCGAAAGAGGAAGAGCCGAATTTACTAAAGGCGTACTTGTTTTGGATGTCGTTTGGAAAGTGGACGATCCATCTTCTTGAGAAGACTTTTCCAAAGAAGTCGTTTCTTGAATGGATACGGCTGGTGTATTTTGGGTTATTTTGGTTAACGTTCCCTGATGCCCTGTAGTGTGATTGGTGGTAGAGATCGGAGAGGTAAAATCAGCTCGAGAATCGGTCAATACCGGCTCGGGTTGATGCACGGGGGAAGAAGAGCGTAGATCTTGGATTGGTTGAGAAGGCACGCTTTTTGGCGAACGAACTTTTAATTCATAACGCGGAGTATACACCAAGACTAAGCCAAAAATCCAATCGGCCAATGAACGTTGTCCGGGCGAGATAAGTGTAATTAAACCACTTAAAAGCCACCATCCTACAATCCCAAAGGCGGAAAAAAAGTAGCCAAACAACATCATGGGAATCCCAAAGCCCAACAATTGGCGAAGCACAAGACGAATAGCCGTAGCGGGTTTACGATCCGGACGAACTAAACGCAAGCCCATATAGCGGCCCCCCCATGAGTAACCTCCCGTTTTGGCCGTATACATCGGCAACAAAATACAACTGGTCATAAACAATAAGGCATACATTAAATAAAATAATAGATCAAAATACGCTGGTGGAATTACGCCAGACAAAATCAAAATAAATTCCACACCCCAAACATACACCGGAATTAAGCAAATATTTAAATCGATTAAGAAGGCGAAAAGGTGATTTTCATAGTCCAAAAACGATCGTCCAAGAATAACCGCTTTTTTGTATCCTTCTTTTTGATAAAGTTCTTCTTCCTTGGCTTGCTTGGCGCGTTTCAATTCACTTTTGGTGAAATCAGCCACACTCTTCCTCCTTATCTTAAAAAGTTATATATCTATTGTAACAAAGGGATCTAAAGCTTCGCTTAAAGCCAAATGGCTTTCCCTTTTTTTCCTTTTAAACCTAACTTGGACCTATGAGATAAGGTCAAAAATTGAGTCTGACTAATTTTTTTGAAAAAGCAAGAAAGTAAAAAAACATAGCGCTATCAAATAACTTAAAACAATATAAAAACAGCCAAGATCTTGGCTGTTTTACGTTTATCCTTTCAATTTTTCAATGCGAACCCGTAAACGACGGTAATTGGATAAATACACCATTCCTTGGGCACTAAACCATAATCCACTCCACCACAACGTTGGATCTTGCCCAACCGCTGTGTTTACCGAGGTACTATTTCCCGCTGGCACTTGGGTAAGTGGAAGGCCCAAACGAATGCGGTTGGCCTGAACATATAATGTTTGGAATGTCTGCGATCCCATACTCGTTAAAAAACTATTGACAGCCGCTTTAGAGCCCTCACTTAAATTGAGCCAATCGTTAATTGCATTGAGTAGCTGACGATAATTCGTTTGAGAAGCTTGGCGAATCAACATTCCCGATTGATAACAATAGCGATTTAAAAATTGAGTGGCTTGGGCATCTTGTTGGCGTTGCGTACTTGAGCTTTGAGAAGACCCACTCGCTTGAACGGCTTCTGAGGAAGGCACAGTAGAATCCAAAGAAGCGGTATTGGTCTGCGAAAGAATAGGAGTGGTTTCTAACCCCACTTCTTGGACTTCACTTGAAAGCGCATCGCTTTGAGAGGAATCATCCTGTTCTTTTTGGGATTGGTCTGTTTCAAGTGAAATTTGATTGGTGGAATTTAACGTCTTTTGGTCTATTAAGGATTGCGCTGGATCTTCTGGCGTAGCAATTGGAGCTGGAGGTGTTGGCTCTTCAAGAGATTCTTGACTTGAGCTATTGGCCAAGGATGCTCCTCCATTTTGGGAATTTGAAGTCACTTCACTCGAAGAAGCTGCGTTTTCTTTTGGTGTCGATTCTTCAGGTAAAACCCCTACAGGAGCACTGCTTGGGGGCGTTTGCTCAGTAGGAATCTCATCTTGAGAAGCGGTCTCCACTGGAGTGGGGATTTCAGCCACAGGAGCAGGATTTAAGAAGGCTTGAGCTTGCCCAACTAACGAATAGTAATCAATATTATGGGCTAAACACGTAGCCACAATCGTTTGTTGAATGCTTGGGGACAATTGACCAAAAACGCTAAAGGATTCTAATACAAGAGGCGCATTGTAGGCATCGACTTGGGTATACCACGAAAATTGCCGCATACTTGAGCCATCAGGGGCAATCGTGGTGACATAAGTTCCACAATATTGATCAATGAATTGATCCGCACTGGTTATCGTTGCATTGGCTAAAATTACCGTACATTCTCTTGGAATAGTCGCCACACAAGGCAGACATAAGATGGCTGCAAGAGCCGCAAACGAAACGAAGCGTCTTTTATTCATTCCATTTCGGGTTGGAGGTCCATGATATGACATGGCAGGAAAACCCAAACCTTCCTTTCTGTTTACGTCTCCACTCGCTTTCCTTAATTTGTATCTTAAAATGATCTTTCTTTTTTCAAAACTATAGGTATAAGTTAGAGGAAAATTTTAGGTGTTTTCCTCTAGTTGATGACTCATTTCTTCTACAAAGCGCCGTGTTTGAATATCGGTCGCTTCTAAATCATCATAGCTTGGATTTTCAATCCAAGGGATAGACTCAAGGGCCTTTAAAATAAGCCTCTCAATGGCTAAAAAGGAAATTCGGCCTTTTAAAAACAATTCCACGGCTTTTTCATCAGCGGCGTTGAAGATACAACCCGCATTTCCCTTTTTTTCCCCCACTTCATAAGCAGTTTTTAAGATGGGATACCGTTTTTCATCCATTTCCAAAAACGTAAGAGTCATCGCCTTAGTCATATCTAAAGAATTTTTCTCTTCAAAATAAGGTCGATCCGGTCCATAAAGGGCATATTGAATGGGTAAGCGCATATCGGCGCTTCCAAGTTGAGCTATACAAGCATGATCCTTGTATTCCACCAAAGAATGCACAATGGATTGAGGATGGAGAACCGTCGCAATCTGTTCATAGGGTAAATCGAATAAATAATGGGCTTCGATGACTTCAAACCCTTTATTGACCATAGTGGCACTATCAATGGTGATACGTTGGCCCATCGACCAAGAGGGATGTTTTAAAGCTTGTTGGGGCGTAATGGTATCAAGTGCTTCGCGGGGCAAATCTCGCAACGACCCACCGGAAGCAGTGATGATTAAACGATTGACATCTTTTTTCTTGTTTCCTTGCAAGCATTGCCATATAGCGGAATGTTCGGAATCAATTGGTGCAATGGTGGAGGTAGAGGTTTCTAAAGCTTGTTTAACGAGTTCCCCTCCACAAACCAAGGATTCTTTATTGGCCAGAGCAATGGGTTTATTTCGCTTAATGGCTTCTAAAGTCGGTTTCAGTCCCCGAAACCCAACCACCGCATTCACAAGAAGATCGTAATCGGCTTGTTGAACGAGCTGAGTCATTTGGTCTTCTCCCCCTATCCAATGAACAGATGGGGTTTGTTTTTGAGCGGCTTGGCTTGAAGAAAGACTAGAAAGTCCAACCCATTCCACACTTGGAAAGTCTTCTACAATTTGTTCTAAAGCTTGTTCCTGATGGCCCGCACTAATTCCAACTAGAGTAAAGGTTTCAGGATGTTGTTTTAAAATATCCAAGGTTTGACGGCCAATGGATCCCGTCGCCCCCAATAAGAGAACTTTCTTTGGTTTTTCCGACATGAAACCCTCCTAAACCAAGTTAATTTTATGGAAAATGCATCATACTTTAGTTTACCAATTTCTGAAGCGGCTATTGCTATTAAGAGAATAAATTTCTAAAAAAAAGACGGTCAAACGCAGAAATGAACTGACATTTGACCGCTTTTCAAAGCAACAGAAAAGAGGAAAAGTTTTTAAATTTTAAAGACTATAAAGTATTTTTGGATTTGGGACGATTTAAAACATTTTTTTGGCTTCTTCAAAGTCTTCTTCACTCAATTCATATTCTTTAAATTGTTCTTTCGTAAATTGAATGGGATCAAGACCCCAAATTTCTTTGGCATATTGACGAATTGTATTATCGGAAGAGAAGAAACCAGACTTCGCAATATTCATCAACATGGCGCGAGCCCAAGCCGGTTTATCGCGATACCAAGCGCACACATCGGCATGGGCGGTGAGGTAGGCATCAAAGTCGGCTAAAACAAAGAATTCATCCCGATGCAACATTAAATCATTATAAATGAGTTGGAATTCGTTGGGATTTTCCGACCAGGTGCAATTGCGTAAGGAGTCGATAACTAAACGCAGTTTAGGATTACTATGGTAAATTTGCCAAACATCATAGCGGTTTTCCCGTTTAATGGTGTTGATTTGGTCTACTTGTAAACCAAAGATTTTCGCATTTTCATAGCCAACTTGTTCTACGATTTCCACATTAGCTCCATCCAAAGTACCAAGCGTTAAGGCCCCATTCATCATGAACTTCATATTTCCCGTACCAGAAGCTTCTTTACCTGCGGTAGAAATTTGTTCTGAGACATCAGCTGCACTAATCAAAAGTTCAGCAATAGAAACAGAGTAGTTGGGAATGAATACTACTTTCATAAATTGGCTTACATAGGGATCTGAATTGACACGATGCGCTACTTTTACAATTAAAGTAATAATTTCTTTCGCTAAGGCATAGCCAGGTGCGGCTTTAGCGGAAAAGAAATAAGTAGTGGGTTCAATGCGATAATTTGGGTCTTGCTTCATGCGCAAATAGTGATACATGATGTGGAAAATATTCATCAATTGACGCTTATAGGCATGGAGACGTTTACATTGCACATCAAAAATCGTATCCACATTGACATCAATATCGAGAGTCTTTTTAACGTAGTCCGCTAAAATTTGTTTTCGTTCCTTTTTCACCGCAAAAAATTCTTCTTGAAGTTTTGGATCATCCACATAAGGAAGCAGTTTTTCAAGCTGTTCCGGATGACGAATGAAGCCCTTACCAATGTATTTTTCCAAAAGATTGGTTAATTGTGGATTGCAATACACCAACCAGCGACGATGAGTTACTCCATTGGTCTTATTATTGAAACGCTTAGGATATAATGAGGCAAAATCGGCCATCACATCGTTAATTAAAATATTTGTATGAATTTTTGCGACACCATTGACCGAATGACTACCGACAACTGCAAGGTTCGCCATATGAACTTGATTGGCTTTTAAAATGGACATTTCTCCAAAACGATTGGCTTTATTGCTATGCATAACTTCGTATTGGAAACGCCGTTCAATTTCTTCAATGATCATATAAATACGAGGCAACATCGAACGAACCAATGGCATCGACCAACGTTCAAGGGCTTCAGCCATGATGGTATGGTTCGTGTAAGCCACCGTATGATAAACAATGTTCCAAGCTTCATCCCAAGAGTAATTGTAGTCATCCATCAAAACCCGCATTAATTCTGGGATAACTAAAACAGGATGCGTATCGTTAAGCTGAATGGCTACGACATCGGCCAAATTATCTAAAGTTGGGTAGACTCTTAAATGGCTGCGAATAATTTGATCTACTCCAGCGCAAACAAAGAAGTATTCTTGACGCAATCGCAAAGCTTTACCTTCCTCGGTTGAATCATCTGGATATACGTTAGCTGTTAAAGCCGAAATGGAATTAAGGTAATTATTTAAGTTTCCTGCTTGAACGAATTCTTCATCGACCACAGCATCCCAAAGACGTAAAGTATTGGTCGTTAACGTATGATAGCCAATAATAGGGACATCATAAGGAACAGCTTTCACTACAAAACTTGGATCATAAGTAGAATGAAATTTTCCAAATTGATCCATATAGGCATTTAAGGTTCCACCAAATTTCACTTGTACAGCATGTTGAGGTTTCCATACTTCCCATACGTTGCCCAAACGTAGCCAACAGTCTGGTTTTTCCACTTGTCGATCGTTAACAATTTCTTGACGGAAAAGTCCATAGCGATAGCGAATGCAGTTGCCATTTCCCGCTAAGTTTAAGCTCGCTAAAGAATCTAAAAAGCAAGCAGCCAAACGGCCTAAGCCACCATTTCCAAGGCCTGCATCTGCTTCTAGTTCTTCCAAATTATGAATATCCATGCCAAGATCAGCGAGACCTTCTTTAACCACCTCATAAACGCCCATATTCATCAGGTTATTGGTCATTAAACGTCCCATCAAAAATTCCATAGAAAAATAATAAAGTTGTTTAGTATGATGTTCGGAAACGCTTTTTTTAGTAGTTTTCCAAGAAAAACCCAATGCGTCACGAATTAAATTTCCAAGAGCTAAGTATTTTTCTTCTGGATACGCATCCTCGAAGTCTCGTCCAAAGCGGTCGGACAATTCTTCAATTAGGGCTGATTTGAAGGTTTCAGCATTGCTGAACACATTTTTCATTGTTGATTTCCTCCGTTAGCTCAGAATTATAGGGATTCTCCCTAAACAAAAGCAAGAAAACAGAAGACTCACAGGGGAATTTCGCGAAATTAATCCCATTTTTTTCTAAATTTTCCGACTTTGTTTTGGATAGAAGCGATCCCTTTATTGATTTAGAGCGAAGGAATACAAAATTTTTAATGAGATTTGATCCTAAACTAGTTTTTGATGGATTCTAAACAAGAGCTATAGAAAGATGGAAAGCTTAAGCATGAAAATCATTTTTAAGCAAGTTTAACTAAAAGATAAATTGGAAAGAATTGGCCTGCTATTTTATGATCATCATTTTGAGCTGCTTAAAAAAGGTCTAAAAGATAAATTCAGTATCATTAAAAGTTCTCGGCCACGGCTTGATTAGGAAAAAAGAAATAAGAAGGTAAGAAAAAGAAGTTATTTACGATCGACATAACATTTATACACAGGTAAGTTCCA
>CAYMGC010000001.1:40137-57815 GCA_964389885.1 uncultured Erysipelotrichaceae bacterium
TAAGAAAAAGAAGTTATTTACGATCGACATAACATTTATACACAGGTAAGTTCCATTTGTATCCTCGAGAATTGCGCGTTAAGACATAGATGAGGCCTCCTAGATCATTTTGACCAAGCTTTCCACGAGTGCGGTGAACGTGTTTAGAAAGCGTATTGTCGGCAATATGATGACGAAAGCGATTGTTAATCATCGTACGCATCGTTTCACGTGAACAAAACATCGTAGCATGTTCGACTAAATAAACGACCAAGGCATATTCAGTAGGAGTTAAGTCTAAAGCGACATAATTTTTATAGATCATCTTGCCTAAGCGATCAATCAGTAAGTCGCCTGTAGCATAAACCATATTGCGTGAGATTGTCGTTTGATCCCAATTTTCTGGGGGATTTTGATAAATTTTTAAATGAGAGCGCAAAATATGAGGAGATGATTCTTGAGAAGGTTGGTTGTGTGCGTTGGTCCAAAAATAATCGGTAGGTAAAGGACTTGCCGTACACGGATTAAAATATTCATACATCAATGAGGTTTCCTTTCATTAAGCCATTCCCAAAGGCTTAAAAGTTAAATCTTTGTGTGTTGGCTTACGAAAAGTATTGTGACTGATTTTTTAACAAATTGGAATATGAGAAAATTCTTCATCATTTAGTCATTTTTTTGAGCTTCAAAAAATAGTTTGAAGTTTTACACACTAAGGTGAAAAATTTAGACGATTTGAGCTAAAAAAAAGACCATACCCAGCTCTTTTTAGTTTCCTCCCTCCCTCTTTTATTTGAATTTTCCATAATTTAATATCTTTAACCCATTCTAAAACCATAATTTGAAATTTTTCTCAATTAAATCCCCTTTTATCTTTTATCGAGAAAAAATAAAAAAGGGAAATTTAACGTTAATTCGTTAAACGTCCCTCTTTAGTAGGCTAAAGGCTCACTTTTTAAAATCACTTTAAGCAGCTGGTTCTGGTTCACTTGGTTCGGTCGGATTTTCCGATAAAACGGACTCTGAATCTTGAATCGTTGGCGTTTGATCTTCTTGGGGTAGAGCTTCTTCTACTGGAGCTACAGTTTCTTCACTAGGCGCTTCAAGTCCTGAATCAATGGATCCCGTAAAGGAATCTACAAGACTTGATCCAGATTGCGCGTTATTGGCATTGTTTTGGGCCGCTTGTTGCAAGGATTGATTTTTACTCGCTTCTTCTTCACGCAGGATTTCATCGTCATAAAACTCATCATCAGCTTGAGAATATTCTTTCGCTAAATCCGGAAACACAAACACTTGCTCACCTGGGCGGGAAGCATAATAACGGCCTCGAGCTACAAATTCCAAGTAGTCAGGATTGGTCAAATTACGCTTAGTCAATTCGAGCTGTTGTTCTTCTTCTTTTGTTTTGGCTAGAAGGCGTCGATTATCGCTAATGGATTCTTGCAAGTTTTGATAGGTTCGAATATCGTTTACCACAAAGAAGGCCAGAAGAATACATACGATGATCAAGACGGCTTGAATGAAGATATTACGCACCGTTTCATTTTGTTTTTTCTTGGAGGTTGTGGATTTCGTAGTCTTTTTTTTTGTCATTTTTGAAGTACTCATATCTTTAGTATATCCTGTGAAACCAAAAACAAAAGAAAGCGCCAAAGAGACGCTTTCTTTTGTGAAGAACCAAAGCAAACAAAGAAAATTAATTTTTTCTTCTTAATGAACCGTAACTCAAAATAGCGAAAAGAAATCACTATTTAAAGATTATTTTTATGGTTTTTCAACCAAAAATCATACGGTTAACCGATTCAGACTCATCTTTGTTTCGTAACCATCCACAAAGTTTATTATCTAAATTTCTAAATACAATGCCGTAAAGAGAGAGGCTAAACTATCTTGCCTTTATACATCTTTATACGACAAGGTAAAAAGAATAAATATTTCCATATTTGTCCTACAATTATCTGCAACTGCGAATCAATCCTTGCGATTATTTCTTTTCCTTTTTGGAAAGCATGGAAAGAGTGGCTGAAAGAACAGCGATATCACTGGGATTGACTCCCGAAATTCGACTCGCTTGGCCTAAAGTAGCAGGACGAACCTGACTTAATTTGGCCCGTGCTTCTAAAGCTAAGTTTGCCATAGATTGATAATCAATATCTTTTGGAATACGAGTATTTTCTAATTTTGCCATTCGATGGACATCACGATTGGCTTTTTCAATATATCCGGCATATTTGCATTCAATTTCGATTTGATTGGCTATGGAAGAGGAAAGATTCAATTGAGTCCATGGCTTCAAAAGATCCAACGTTACCGCTGGACGACGCAAAAGAGTATACGCATCGGTACCATGTTCAAGTTCTCCGGCTTCAACTTTGGCTAAAGCGCTCTGAATCGCATCATCGGGTTTAATATGAGTATGGCGTAAAATTTCTAGTGCATCTTTAATTTCTTGTTCACTTTGTACATAATGCTTCCATGACGTTTCGGGTAAGACTCCAACGTCATGAGCAATTTTGGCTAAACGACGACGCGCATTATCATGACGCAATAACAAGCGATGCTCTGCTCTTGAAGTCAATAAACGATAGGGTTCTTTGGTTCCTTTGGTGACCAAATCATCAATCATGACTCCAATATAAGCTTGGCTTCGCGTTAAAATCAAAGGGTCTTTTCCTTGATTTTTTAAGGCTGCATTAATGCCGGCGATCAATCCTTGACCGGCCGCTTCTTCATACCCCGAAGTTCCATTTACTTGACCCGCTGTAAAAAGATTTTCAACAACCTTATTTTCTAAGGAAGGACTCATTTGTAAGGGATCAATCGCGTCGTATTCAATCGCATAAGCGTATTTTAAAATTTCGGCATTTTCAAGGCCAGGTAAGGAGTGCACCATTTCTTCTTGTACGTTTTCTGGCATCGAGGTCGAAAAACCTTGAATGTAAAAGGTATCATAGGACTCCCGTTCAGGTTCTAAAAATAACTGATGACGGGGACGATCGGCAAAGCGCACCAGCTTATCTTCAATGCTTGGACAATACCGTGGTCCGACTCCCGTGACTAACCCAGAATACATGGCTGAATCCTGCAAATGATCATGAATGATTTCATGCGTTTTTGGCGTAGTGTAAATTAAATAACAAGGCAATTGTTCACTTGGTTTACGCACTTCGCTAGGAAGCGTTTCTTCACTAAAGTGTAAAAATTCTTCACTGCCTGGTTGAATGAGGGCTTGGGATAAATCCACCGAATCCTTCACAATACGCGGTGGAGTCCCTGTTTTTAAACGAATTAACGAAATACCCGCTTCTTTTAAGGAATTGGATAATTGGTTGCTCGTCCACATCCCATCAGCACCACTTGGTGTGGAAGTATGCCCTTTTAAAATGGCTGCATCCATTCCCGTTCCAGCGGTTAAAATAACAGTTTTGCTCAGCAATTGGGTTCCATCTTCACATTCAACACCAATTGCTTTTCCATCTTGTACCAATAACTTTGTAGCTCTTTGAGCTAAGAGTTCTAGATTTTCTTGACTTTGTAAGGCCTGAAGCATCCAAGTGCGGTAAGCATCGCGATCCGATTGGACGCGTAAGCAACGAACTCCAGGACCTTTTGCGGTATTCAACATCTTAAATTGCAAAGCGGTTTGATCGGCCGCTTTTGGCATTAAGCCACCAAATGCATCGATTTCTCGCACTACAATTCCTTTAGCGGGGCCGCCAATGGAAGGATTACAAGGCATCGAACCGATCATCGATAGGTCGCTTGTCGTCAACAAAGTTTTTTGACCCATCCGTGCCGCTGCGGCAGCCGCTTCAATTCCAGCATGGCCACCACCTAGGACAAGGACATCATACATAGCTTATTTTCTCCTTCTAGAGCGCAAGCGAAAGTGAAAGAGGCGTTGGGGAAGGCCAAAGTAGAAGGCACATACCAAAAACACAATGGAAGATACCAGGCCATTGACGAGCATCCCAATTAAACAAAGCGTGCGTCCAGCACTTGTCGCCCCTAATCCAATTTTAGTGAGTAAAAAGGCACAGCTAGCCATAGCGACTAAACAAAGACTTGTTTGAATGAGTACTTTAAAGGTCGAGCGAAAGGATACATCATACATCCATCCCATTTCTCGTAGGCTATAATAAATAATCCAAGCATAGCTAATCACTGTAGAAATAGTCGCCCCAGCCATGCCCCACCACATCACCATTGGAACCATTAAAATTCCTTTTACAACAGCGGAAATGGCCATTTGAATCAACAATCGTTTGCGTAGGCGACAAGCCATCATCATCGAAGAAATAACGGGTGTAATGGTCCCAAAAAAACCTTCAATCGCAATCCAACGCACACTGCTCGCCGCCAAATTTAAATCATCCGTATAATATAGCGTGTAAAAAAGTGGTTTAGCATACCAAAAGATCGCAAAGCTAAGAAAGAGTGCAATAAATAAAACAATGTTAACGCACTCTAAAATATCTTTTCGGACTACCTTATAATTTTCCGTTTCTAAAGCGGAGGTAATATGAGGAATAATTGCGGCTACAAACCCTGGAGATAAAATCATGGGAATGGCGGTCAATTTAATACCTACATAGTTAGCGGCTGAAGTCATGGTTTGAATTTGTTCGGTAGAATAACTTGAGAATTTTAGTCCTAAAGGCAATAAAACCGCATCATAAATATCATTCGCATATCCAATGATCGCAAACAACAAATACGGAATACAAAGAAGAATAAATTCTCGAAAAAGTGGTTGCATGGCCACTGCTTTAATACGTTGACGCCGTCCAGCCTTTTTTAAACTTTTAGCCACATTTTTCGAAAAGCGACTAATTTGGAAAATGGCGGCAATGGCCGCAACGGATGTAGAAAGTACGCCTACATAGAGCGCATAGACGCTTGACATGTGAAAGCCGTAAACGAATAGGCAACTCACGCCAAGTAAAAAGCCCACCCGAAAGATTTGTTCATACGCTTGCGAATAAGCATATTCTTGCATTTCTTTGCATCCTTGAATAAAGCCTCGATAAGCGCTTAATAATGGCACAAAGAAAACTGCAATCGATAATAAGCGTAAAGCGGTCGTCATAATGGAACGCCCTTCAGCCGTTCCGTCCGACATGACCCCTGCTAAAACCCCTGAAAGGGTAAACATCACAAGCATTCCGACGAAGCCTAGCAAGCCCATGGCGAGTAAGGACATTTGGCGTACCCGCAAGACCGTTTTAAAATTGTTGCGGGTAAAATATTTAGCGACCATGGTCGCAATCGCCATTGGGGCCCCCGCCGTAAAAACGTTCAGCATATAGCTATAAATTCGATAAGCTGATCCGTAATAGGACATGTAGGCATCTGAGCCAAGAATGCTCGAAAACGGAATCGAGTAGACCAGCCCTATGGCTTTGGCGATCAAAAAGCCGCCTGTACCAATAAGGCCACCTGCGACAATCGACTTTTTGGCTGTGCTCGATGCCTTTCCTTGTTTCATCTGCTTCATAGTTTTATGTCTTTCTTCCCTTCAGAGAATAATTGTACCATGGTCCAAACGGTCTCGATCGGCTATGGAGGTAAAGCTCCCTAGCCTCGAACTTGAAACTTGGACTCTGTATAGAAAATAGAAAAGAAGAGGTATCAATGTATGTCAGTTTTTTCACATGTTTGTAGCGCAGACCAAGCAAGAAATGCCGAAAAGAAAGCCATTGAGATGGTCGGAATTCCTTCTTTGGTCTTAATGGAAAATGCCGCTAAGGGAATCGGAGAGTTTATTGAAGGTTTACAGGGCATTCAACGCGTAGCCATTGTTTGTGGCCCTGGAAACAATGGGGCCGATGGCCTGACCTTAGCGCGAATTTTAAATAGCCATGGTAAAAAAGTCCAAGTCTATATTGATATGGAAAATATTTCGGAAACGACAGCTGGCTATTTGGATGTCATCAGTCAACTCAATGTTCCCATTTATCAATTGGAAGAATTTGAACCCAATGCCGATTTATTGGTGGATGCTATGTTTGGCACTGGTTTAAATAAACCCTTACCTAAATCCTATGCTTTAGTAGCCGAATTGATTAATACAGCGAAATTGCCCGTTTTAGCCATTGATATTCCAAGTGGTATTGATGCCAACAATGGACGTTTATTGGGTCAAAGTGGAGTACGCGCTCATTGGACTATCGCACTGGATACCTTAAAATGGGGTCATTTGTTGCAAGAAGGCCGAGTTCGTTCAGGAAAAGTCATTGTTAAAGATATCGGGTTACCTTCTTTCTTACACGATGGAGATGGTTCCGTTCCAGTTTTAGACGAGGAAATGGCGAAACGAATGCTTCCTAAACGAACACGTTTTGGCAATAAAGCGACCTTTGGAAACGCCTTACTGGCTGGAGGAAGTTTTCGGATGCAAGGGGCTCTTTGCATGGCGGCTCAAGCTTGTTTTCATTGTGGATGTGGAACGATGACCATTTTTGCTCCGAAACCTGCCGCCAAATTGCTTGCTTCCAAAATGGAACTCGCTATGACTCTTCCCGCTTTTGCCAATCCAGCTGGCTTTTTTAAAGAAGGAGCTGGAAATAAAGAATTGCTCGCTTCGCGCATTGAACCCTTTAGTGTAGTTGGATGTGGCAATGGTATGGGCCAAGGCTTAGGAGCTAAAGAAGTATTAGAAGCTGTCTTAGAAGGGCCCCAACCTGTTGTGCTTGATGCCGATGCACTCAACTTACTTGGTCATTTTCCTGAACTTTGGCAAGGTGTGGATAAAACGGTTGTCTTAACGCCTCACATCAAAGAGTTTTGCCGTTTAACTGGAAAAACGCTCAAAGAAGTTTTGGATCATCCCTTAGCCTTGGCCAAAGAATTTATTCATGACCATCCTAATGCTATCTTGGTTTTAAAAGCGGATTGGACCATTGTTTGTAGTGCAAAACGCGTAGCGGTTTTAAATCGTCCAGATGATGCACTCTCTAAAGGTGGTAGTGGTGATGTATTGGCTGGTATGATTACTGGCTTACTCTCCATGCGTATGGATCCTTTTAATGCAGCCGCTTTAGGCGTGTACTTACACAACCAAGCCGCTACCTATCGCCAAAGTACCTTTAGTTTTACGCCTCTGGATTTAATTCAAAACCTTGGTTTAGCTTTTGAATCCCTCGAAGCCGCTAAAAAAGCGATGAAACCTTCCATTGAATCCAAATAAATAAGAAAAGCAGCCTTCTTTTTAAAGAACGCTGCTTTTTATTTAATTTATTAATTCTATAAAATTGAATCGTCTATAAATAATTCACTATTTTTTTATCGGTTCAAATTCCAGTAACATATAATAAATATGCGACATAAATGGCTTGGTGTTAAAGCCATAAGCCCAATAGGAATCTTCATCTTCAACTTGATCCCAGTCATTATCAAGGGTTGCAATTAAATGCTTGCGCATTGCTTCGTCCACCACTCCAGTGGCCATAAATTCCATACAGTCATTTAAAGAAGGCTGTTCGCGCACGGGTGAAAAGCTCAAAGCATCACAAATCGATAATAAATTGTCTTGGACTTCTAACACTTCTTCTGGACTATTGGTATGAACTACTACTTGTAAAATTGTATTATAAACAGTTGTCGAGGACATATTGGGCTAACTTTCTAATGTTGGCATCGTTGACCAAAGAAACAATCCGACTCATAGATAAATTTAAAACGGCAATCACAATTTCGCCATTTTCCGTAGCAATAGTAAATGTTCCATTGGTATCTTGATAAAAGACATCAAAAATATAAGTTGTACGATTTCCTTCCGTTTCTTGCGAACGTAAATCAGCTTGGAAAGCAGATAAATTTTTTAAAATCGTACGCACGACATTGGCTCCCGTTTGGGTTAGTTTTTTTACTTTTTTTGGGGGTTTGGCTTTGAGTTTAACCACAAATCTCCTTTCTTGCCTTTGGTGAGGCATTTTTTATTTTCGATCGGCTTCAAAGGTAACATGGATTCCAAGGCTATTGTAGGCATTTAAATCCGTTTCCGAAAGATTGCTTGTAACATGAGCTTGGGCTCCACGCAAAGCAGGTAAACTTTCGAGCGCTTTTTTAGCCAAGGGATTGGATTTAGCCGAAACGGAAAGCGCAATGAGGGCTTCAAAGGTATGTAAGCGAGGGTTTTGGGAACCCATATATTGCGTTTTCAGCGTTTGAATGGGACCAAACGCATCGGGTTCAATAAGTTGAATGGCATCATCAATGCCCGCTTCCTTTTTAATGGCATTCATAACTAAACCGGCACATGGTCCCATAAAATCGTTGGTCGCCGATAAAATCATCGTACCATCTGTAAGTTCCATGGCACCACATACAACTTTACGCGAGGCTTCATGTTGACGCGCTTCTTGAACACAATGGCGCGAAAGGGGACTAATTTCGCATTGTTCCATTAACATTTCTTGTTTTTTGACTTCCTCGGGGCTACACAGCTCATTAAAAGCCCGAGTTAGCGTCGTGAAATATCGTCGAATAATTTCCTGTTTCGCTGCTTCTCGTACGACTGCATCATCTACGATACAAAAGCCAGCCATGTTAACGCCCATATCGGTAGGCGATTTATAGGGCGATTGGCCATAAATTTTTTCAAACATCTTACGCAATACGGGAAAAATTTCAATATCCCGATTGTAGTTGACCGCTACTTTGTCATAGGCATCCAAATGATAAGGATCAATCATATTTTTATCATTTAAGTCCGCTGTAGCGGCTTCATAGGCCAAATTCACTGGATGGGATAAGGGTAAAGACCACACGGGGAATGTTTCAAATTTGGCATAGCCAGCTTTAATCCCCCGTAAATTTTCGTGGTAAAGCTGGGAAAGACAGGTGGCCATTTTTCCACTCCCTGGTCCTGGCGCGGTCACCACAATGAGTTCGCGAGTCGTTTCAATAAAATCATTGCGACCAAATCCCTCTTTGGAAATAATCTTTTTGGTATCGGTAGGATACCCATCGATTACATAATGGTAGTACACTTTAATATTTTTACGGGCCAATTTACGTTTTAATTTTTGGGCTCTTTTTTGACCCGAGTAATGGGTAATGACGACGGAACTCACAAACAATCCGGCTTTTTGATATTCTTCAATTAAGCGTAAGACATCTTCATCATACGAAATTCCTAAATCCTCCCGCATTTTTGCCGCTTCAATATCACGGGCTGATACCGCAATCACCATTTCCGCATCGTCTTTAAGCTGAAGCAACATTTGTAACTTGGAATCTGGTTGAAAGCCTGGTAAGACCCGACTGGCGTGATAGTCATCAAAAAGCTTACCACCAAATTCCAAATACAATTTGCCACCAAATGAGGCAATACGCTCCCGAATTTTCTCCGATTGCAACCGTAAATATTCTTGATTGTCAAAACCTAATTTCATACCTTTCAAGGGGGAAATGTTTAAGATCTAAACTAAAAAACAAACCCCATTCTCCTTTCTGGACTTTTCCACATTTTTATACTTTAAAGTCAAATCATGCCATTTTAAACGATTCTTGATCCACTTAAGAAAGAGGACCAATTTCGTCAAATTTTAAAGCATGAGATGTCCTTTGATGAATTTCTTTTGATCGTATCATACCGCTTTGAAATCGTCCTTCTCTTTTTTTTCAAAAGGCGGTCTTAAACCTGTTAGAATTTGGTGTATGTCTGAAAAACAGTATCCGCCTATCGAAAAGGCGTTGAAAAAATATTATGGTTATGACGCATTTCGACCAGGACAGCTTGAATTGATCCATGCGCTGTTGGATGGACAAGATGTCTGTGGCGTTATGCCCACAGGAGCCGGAAAATCGGTTTGTTTTCAAATTCCGGCGATTTTTTTAGAAGGGATCACTCTTGTGATTTCACCTTTGATTTCTTTGATGCAAGATCAAGTCGCCGCTCTTTGCCAAGCACGTATTCCAGCCGCCTATTTAAATAGCTCTTTGACGCTTTCGCAATACAATAAAGCCCTATCATTTGCCAAACAAGGTCGCTATAAAATTATTTATGTCGCTCCTGAACGACTCAATACTCCTGGTTTTTTAGAATTTGCTCACTCGGTCAACATCTCAATGATTGCCATTGATGAGGCTCATTGTGTTTCCCAATGGGGACAAAGCTTTCGACCAAGTTATATGGAAATCGCCAAGTTTGCAGCCTCTTTACCCAAACGTCCTATCTTAGCTGCCTTTACTGCCACGGCCACTGGTGTAGTCAAACAAGATATCATTGAATTTTTAGGCTTACAAAATCCCAAAATCTTAGTGACCGGCTTTGATCGCACCAATTTGTTTTTTGAAGTCCAACGCCCCAAAAATAAAAAACAAGCTCTTTTGCGCTTTTTAAAAAAGCATCCCGACGAAGCTGGAATTGTGTATTGCCAAACGCGCAAAGAAACCGAAGAAGTCAGTGATTTTTTAAAAGCGGAAGGCTACTTAGCCACTTGTTATCATGGAGGAATGGACAATGCCCTACGTACTAAAGCCCAAGATGAGTTTTTGTACGATCGAGTTCAACTTATTTGTGCCACTACAGCTTTTGGCATGGGTATTGATAAGTCCAATGTTCGCTTTGTCGTTCACTATTCCTTGCCCGCTTCGCTTGAAAATTACTATCAAGAAGCTGGTCGAGCTGGACGGGATGGAGCACCTGCTCATTGTGTTTTGTTTTTCCAACGTAAAGACATTCGGTTGCATGAATTTTTAATTCAACAAACGTGTATTGAAGCTCCTGAACAGTTGGAACGGGATTTGCATCGTTTACGCCAAATGGTGGCCTATTGTGAAACACCACTGTGTCTACGGGCGTATATTTTGCAATACTTTGGGGAAGCTTTAGAACATGAATGTTCTGGTTGTTCCAATTGTCAAGCGGATTGGATTGCTGAGGACATCACAAAAGAAGCGAGAACCATTTACGAAACGATTCAAGCTTTACCTCATCATTATGGAATGCCCTTTTTAGCGGCCTTTTTGAAAGGAAAAAAGACCGCTCGAATGAAAGAACTTGGCTTTTTGAAACACTCTTATCATGGAGCACTTAGTCAATTAGCAGAAAGTCGTATTCGACAAATTTTGGAATACATGATTTCCAAAGGATACTTACGTCGAAGTGATGATCGCTATCAAACGCTATCCATTGGTCAAATCTTAGAAAAAGCGATTCAAGAGGATGATGATATTTTTTTGCAGCGAAAAGCACTTTTACAAGATCACATCAAAAAGTCCGATTGGTCTCAAGAAAAGCCAAATGGAACTCACGCTTTTCAAGAAAAAGAACAGGCTACCAAACAGCATTTACTTGAACGGCTAAAAGCCACAAGGATGACTATTGCTCGCCAATATAATTTACCTCCCTATTTGGTCGTTTCCGATGCAGCTTTGTTGCAAATGGTACGTGATTTGCCCAAAACTAAAGATGATCTTTTAAAGATCAATGGGATTGGCCAATACAAATGCAATACCTATGGACCAGCCTTTCTTCGCGTCCTTGAAGGATTTTAAACAGAAAAAGAATTTGGAAATCGTAAACGTAAATAAGAAAAAGAGAAAATAAGACTTCTAAAGTTTTGAAAAGTAAATTTTATATTGTGGTTATAAGATCAACCATCTAGTTCCCAGAGTACTTATAGTTGAATATAAAAATAGAGTTATATCGTTGTTTTTGGTAGATGTGGCAAAAAAAGGACTGCTACGCTCAAGAAAACAAGAAAGGTCTTTTATGCCTACGCTTCCTTTACAAACCCCTTTTGTGCCAGAAAACATTTTACTGAGCCAATCCATTCAAAGTGAATTAAATCTCTTTAAAACACAATATGGAAATACTCCTCTTGAAGAGGAAAAAATCGTTCAAGCAGAAAAAAGCTTACACCTACTTCATGAAAAAGCGTTGCAATTGTTTCAAAATGAATATGCCAATTTATCCCAGTCACTGTTATTAAGTCATTTACTTCGCTTAGATATTTTCTTTAACGATTATGCAACGATGGAGTTTCTTCACACTTTTATTGAAGCTCTTCAATATGACTTAGATGATTTTGATTTATGGCATATTCATCACAATCCAGAAGCGACACCTGCTTCTTTAAAGGGGTATTGGACCACTTTGATTAAATTTGTGGATATTTTACCCAAATATGGTCTTCTAAGCTTGAAAGAAACGAATCAAATCAAAAAACGCATTCGTACTAATAAACGAAATTGGATTCAACGGATGGAACGTTTGGATCAAGACGACCAAGCAATAAAGGACTTCCTTTTCCATTCAAACGGTTAAAAAAATGAAAAAGAAAGTTTATAACAGGAAGCGACTTTCTTTTTTTAAGAACCATAGATGAGAAAAAGTCCATGAGAATGCTTAGAAAAGAAAATTAACATTGATAGATCATCCTAATGGATATATAACGGAAAGGAAAAGCGAATTTCTCTATTGTCATGAGCAATTCGCCATTACAATGAAAAAACCAGAATTCCTAACTCCATAGGCGGATCTGTTTTTTTTTAGGTCAGAAAAGGTAAGGAGAGAAAATGGAATACATTGTACACCAAGGACCTATTGGAAATACAATATGGACAATCGATAATCGCGGCGTATTAACCATTCAAGCGGGAGAATGGGACAATCAAATTCCTTATTGTCAACCTTGGAGAGCCTATGCCCAAGACATTCAGCAGGTAGATGGGCGGGCTCCTTTTCGCTTAAAGGGGGATGGTAAAGGTCTATTTGAAAAATTATCCAATGTCAAAACAATCGATTTGTCAGGATGGACCACAGCTGAGACCAACGATATGTCTTATATGTTTCAACGTTGTCCTAACTTAACCACTCTTTCACTTAATACTTGGGATACCTCTCATGTCCAAAACATGAGCATGATGTTTCGCAATTGTAGTGCTCTTGAAGAACTCGATTTAAATGCCTGGAATACCGAAATGGTTCAAGATTTTTCGTCTATGTTTCAAGATTGTTCTTCTCTATCTAAACTTGAAATTACGAATTGGGATCTTTCGCAGGCTCGAACTTTAAGCCACATGTTTCAAGGATGTCAAGCTCTTGTTTCTTTAGAAGTGGCTACTTGGGATACGTCCAAGGTGATCGATATGAGTTGGATGTTTCATCGCTGTTCGACTTTAAAGAATCTTGAAGTTGGGCAGTGGAATACACAAAATGTGCGATATATGAGCTGGATGTTTTTCGATTGCAGCGCTTTGAAAAGCTTAAATGTAGCCAATTGGAATACTCAAAATGTCGAAAGTATGTGTTGGATGTTTTATAATTGCTCTTCTTTGACCAATCTTGATGTCACCTCTTGGAATACAAGTCGTGTTTGGGATATGCACAATTTATTTATGGATTGTGCGCATTTGAGAGTTCTCGATTTATCTCATTGGGTTACAAAACAAGTCAAAAATATGAGTGAGATGTTTTATGGGTGTCGTGACTTGAAAGTATTGAACCTCTCCGGTTGGGATCTTTCCTCCGTAAAAGACATTCGCTCTATGTTTTGGGATTGTTCCTCTTTAGAAGTGCTTGATTTATCCTCCTGGAATATTATCCTTTCTCGTCATATGTCGATGATCAATATTGATAATGTCTTTGTGTATTGTGGAAATTTAAACCAAATTATACATTCTACGCAAAACTACAATCTAATTTTGGAACTTTTTAATCGCTCAGGCTGGCATCCCATTGTCCCTGAAAAACGCTATTCTCTTAAGGAATTATTTTTTTCCTTAACCGAAGACGATGTAAAACAAGATCAATTTGAAGTAGTCTCTTTGGCTTCCCAAGAAGGACTCCTCATTCGAGATGATCAAAACCAATTTCGAAAAATCCTGCTCTCTTTGAAGTCCGCAGAAACTAGAGATTATAACGGATAAAACGTTAGTGGGTTACAACCACTCTTTATCTTTTAAAAATAAAAAAGCCGAAGGACAAGTTTCTTGTCCTCGGCTTTTCTTTTTCGCTATAAAGTACGTAAAGCATCCACCATAGCCGTTTTTGAAGCAGCCTTTTCATCTTTCATTTTGATGATTTTAGCTGGACACCCTGCGACCACCGCATTGTCAGGAACATCTTCAATGACCACAGCTCCGGCAGCGACGATCGCATTTTTTCCCACATGAACGCCTTCAATAATGACCGCATTGGCACCAATCAATACATTATCTTCTACGATAACTGGGATAGCACTCGCTGGTTCGACCACTCCAGCCAAAACAGCTCCTGCACCAATATGACAATGGTCTTTTACAATTGCTCGCCCACCTAAAATGGCTCCCATATCAATCATGGTTCCTTCACCCACTTCGGCTCCAATGTTTAAAATGGCCCCCATCATAATAATGGCATTTTTCTTAATCGTGACATGGTCACGAATAATAGCCCCTGGTTCAATACGAGCTTGGAAATCCTTTAAGTCCAAAAGGGGGATGGCGGAATTGCGGGCATCATTTTCAATGACAAAATCATCAATGACATCCATGTTTGCATCCAAGACTGGTTTAATATCTTGCCAATCTCCAAATACCACATCTCCAAATACCTTAGAATTTGGAAACTCAAGATTGGCGTTGGTTTTAAGATAAACCTTTACTGGTGTTTTCTTTTTGGATGTCGCAATGGTTTGAATGATTTCTTCAGCTGTGAGTTCTTTCATCCCAAACGCTCCTTAAGTAAATCCGTCATGTTATAAAGTCCTGCGGGTTTTCCAGCAATAAAATTGGCTGCATCCAAAGCACCATTGACAAAGATTTGCCGGCTTTGCGCAGAGTGCGAAAGAGAAATGACTTCTTGATCGCCTAAAAAGAGCACTTCATGATCTCCGGGTACACTGCCTCCTCGTACGGCATGGACAGCAATTTCCTGTCCACGTGGGCCAGGTTTTCCGTAACGACCAAATACATGATCATATTGGTCACTTGGATCCAAAGCCTTTAATAAAGAAAGAGCCGTTCCACTGGGAGCATCCACCTTTTTATGATGATGCGTTTCAATAATTTCCTTATCCCAATCGGCAAGCATTTTATTCGCCTCTTGAACAAGACGGGTTAAAACGGCTACTCCTACAGAGTAATTAGAGGCATAGAAAACGGGACGAACTTTGGCTTCTTCTTCTAAACGAGCGATTTGTTCTTTTGAAAATCCTGTGGTCCCCATTACTAGGGCACAAGGCGTATCTTGAATAGTGGACAAAACGAAATCTAAAGAATTAGGATGTGAAAAATCCACTAGAACATCCAAAGAGTCTTTCGCATTGATAATAGAGTCTTGGTCAAAAGCATCACCTAAAATGGCTTCATGTCCTTGACTCTGGGCTGTAGATTGAATGAGTTGCCCCATTTGTCCTTTTCCTACAATCGCTAATTTCATCCTAAAAGTCCTACTTTCTCCATAGAAGCTTTCAATTTTTCCTTATTTTCTGGAGCCATCGGACAAAGCGGCAAACGATAGCCGCCTACATTCATGCCCATTAAATTCATGGCCTCTTTAACCGGAATCGGATTGACTTCCACAAATAAGTTGTGAATGAAATCCAAGTATTTCATTTGAAGCTCTAAGGATCCTTTGACATCACCATCTAAATATTTTTGGACTAAATCATGGGCTTCTTTAGGCATTACATCTGCAAATACGGAGATCACTCCACTTCCCCCTAAGGAAAGCATGGGAACAATGATGTCATCGTTACCCGAGTACATTTTAAAATCATCATTTAAAAGCTTAGCAATATTGGCCGCATAGGAAATATTGCCACTGGCCTCTTTAATTCCTTGAATCATCGGATGATGGGATAATTCTTCCACTACATCCACTGGAATGCTTTGACCGGTACGCCCTGGAATGTTGTACAAAATAATGGGAATATTAACCGCATTGGCGCTGAGTAAAAAATGCTCAATTAAACCTTGACGGTTGGCTTTGTTATAGTATGGAGAAATTAAAAGCAAACCATCCGCTCCCATTTTCTCGTATTTCACGGATTTTTCCAATTGAGTATGGGAATCGTTGCTTCCCGCTCCTACGATAATGGGAACACGGCCCGCTGCTTGTTCAATAGCGCAAGCAACTACTTCGTCGTCTTCATCATGGCTCATTGTAGACGATTCACCAGTCGTGCCTAAAACAAGAATGCCATCTGTACCGTTCGCAATATGCCACTCGACAAGTTCTTTTAATTTTTCAAAATTTACGCTTCCATCTTCATGAAAGGGTGTAATCAATGCCACAATGGATCCATCTGGAAGTTTTTTCATACCAATCTCTCTCCTTGGCCTAGCTTAAGGCAAATAAAAAGTCAGTAAGGTTTTAGCGCTTACTGACAAAAACGTTCTTGCGTCAGATGTCAGATAGCGCTCCTACACTTTGTGTAGACAGTCCACGCGATATTCTCGCTATGGCCCACCAGACCTGTATGCCTACGTGTCTAGTTCGGCAAGTTAGCTCAAAGTTCTTCTCACACGTTTGCCAACTCGAAGAACTTTAGTCCACCCTGCAACCTCTATCGTTGTCTCAAAGATTACACCTTTTCCCACCGCCTGAACAGAAAGCAAGGACAATGCGCTTTCATTTCTCTACTTATTCTGTGTTTTTATCTCTTTTAACTTCTCTTTTTACTAGGGACTCTTGGAAGAAAAAAAGAGAGCGATGTTTTGGAAAAGATTTGCTCAAGTCTTTTGAATAATTAAGAATTTAGTAATAATGCTTTGTTATTCTCTTTCTAGAAAGGAGCTTTTATGAATCGTTTATTTTCTCGTTTTCTTCATGCTCTTTTTATACTGAATACTGGATTTTTAACCCTAGCTCTTCCAGCTTGTAAAACTCAATCAACCACATCCACTCTAAGCTTTAGTGAGTATTTAGAAGGACAAGAAAATGTCCCCCTTTCCTCTTGGATTGAAGCGATTGCTCAAGCGAGTCTTCAATCCATTGCTACGCCTGAAGTGGTTCTTGTTGAAAATAACCATCTCACTGAAATCATTACCCAAGTTCAAACCGTAATTGTGCGACCCCAAAGTCCAAGTCAAAAAAACATTTATGAAGAACTCGTCTACACCAAAGCTTTTAGTGGAGAAAACGATGCCAAGCCTACTCAGTCAATCAACGCTTTACGCATTGAAAATCAAAATCAAACCAACCTCAATGCGATGGATGATGAAGACAATATTCTCCATATTACCAATCTCTTTGAACGCAATCCAGTTTATGAAAATTCGACTACAGCTGCCAACCTCTTAGTATGTAACGCTTTAGCTCATGATTACTTTCAAGTCATTGAAAGCTATCCAAATTATTTTTCCTTTTTTATCGATACTATCCAAGATCAAGTAATGATCACATGGTCTTGTAATGATCCTGAAGAACTCAACGAAGCGATTA
Source organism: uncultured Erysipelotrichaceae bacterium (assembly GCA_964389885.1). GTDB lineage: Bacteria > Bacillota_I > Bacilli_A > Erysipelotrichales > Erysipelotrichaceae > Allobaculum. The sequence continues at coordinate 57,500 of CAYMGC010000001.1, forward strand.
AAAATACGTATTTTGCTAAAGCAGGAGTGGGCGGGTTTAATGGCTTTGAAGAACAAATTATTTGCAATAAACAAGGAGTTCTTCAAAAAGCCCAATGGACAATGCCAAGTAGCTATGGAACCATTACCCTTCAAGCTCCAAATGATCCCAATTTAATTTCTACCTACCTAGAAGATCTCTTTGATCCTACTCTTGAAATTGGAGATCCTTTAAATTCCTATCCCGAAGTTGTCAATCCGTAAAACTCTTTTAATCTCTAAAAAAGGACTATAACGAATCTTTGGGTTCTTACACAAATTGCGTAAGAACCGTTTAG
>CAYMGC010000002.1:0-45853 GCA_964389885.1 uncultured Erysipelotrichaceae bacterium
TCAAGCTGCTAAACGCCGACGATAGCTGTAAAGCAAAAATAGGAAGTTGCTGGACGAAGTAAGCCTTATTTCAACATATGTTGAAGTAAGGCTTTTTTATGTTTTGCTTTAAGATTGTGACTGTTTGTTTCAAAAATTAAAGGAAGGATAGTTCAAAATAAAAAAAGTGGAGATGTACATCTCCACTTGTAAGTGTCGGATAGTTGTATTAAGCGATAGCAGCAAGAGCTTTTTCAACGATAGCGATTTTAGCAGCTTCTTCGTCAGCTTTAGCAGTGTCGCCTTCTTCGCGATGTTTCTTTTCCCAGCCTTTTAAAGAACCAAGTCTGTCATCCAAACGGTCTTTAGCGTTCTGAGCATATTTGCCAGTTTCGTCAAAGTGAGCAACGAGATCTTCGATTACTTCGTCGCCATAAGCAGTACCGCCGATAGCAGTTTCAAGAACCTTTTTGAATTCATCTTTTGTCATGATTACATGACCTCCCTTTTCTTTATGGTTTCATTTTAACTCTTGGGCCTGTATTCTTCCTTTTTTAATGCTCTATTTTTTGCGGAACTTTAATAAGTATACCGAAGGAATAATAAGCGCTGAGGAGAAGTGACCATCAGGAAGAGCTCTATGAAACTATACTTATTATACTCTAAGTCTATAAAAAAAAGCGGGAAATGCCCGCTTTCTTTTAAATGGGTAGGGAAGCTAATTAAGCGATAGCAGCAAGAGCTTTTTCAACGATAGCGATTTTAGCAGCTTCTTCGTCAGCTTTAGCAGTGTCGCCTTCTTCGCGATGTTTCTTTTCCCAGCCTTTTAAAGAACCAAGTCTGTCATCCAAACGGTCTTTAGCGTTCTGAGCATATTTACCAGTTTCGTCGAAGTGAGCAACGAGGTCTTCGATGATTTCGTCACCGTAAGCACTTCCGCCTACTGCTGTTTCGAGAACTTTTTTGAATTCATCTTTTGTCATGGTTGCATGACCTCCCTTTTCTTTACTTTATTAGTATACTCTCTTTCTCATATTTCTATGGTTTTTAGCACTAAGAAATTTTATTTTTCTCCTATTTTTAAAGGGTTTTCATCACAATAGATCCTGAGGAGAAAAAAGTGAGAATACTACGCAATTTAATGAGCAAATTTATAAAAGCTTAGGCAATGGCAGCAAGAGCTTTTTCAACGATAGCGATTTTTTCAGCTTCTTCGTCAGCTTTTACTACGTCGCCTTCTTCACGATGTTTCTTTTCCCAGCCTTTTAAAGAACCAAGTCTATCATCTAAACGATCTTTAGCATTTTGAGCATATTTACCAGTTTCATCAAAGTGAGCTACAAGATCCTCAATGATTTCATTCCCATAAGCGGTATCGCCTACGGCTGTTTCAAGAACCTTTTTGAATTCATCTTTTGTCATGATTCCATGACCTCCCTTTTCTTTATGGAGTTATCATACACTTCTTTATAGGTATCCTTCCGCTCAACGCACTAGAATTTTTTACGGAATGATTGAAAAATTTTTTTCCCCTTTTTATCTCTTAAACAAATGATAAGACATAAACGATCACTAAAGCCAAGATCACAATTAAGGTTAGGACAACCATCCAAGTGGGACGCTTGGTGGAGGTTTCATTATTTTTTGACATGAAAAAAACCTGCCACACTTAGAAAGTAAAAGCAAGATCAGTGCTTACTTGTCTTTCCATTCTACTTTTGGTCTCAAAAAGGTAGTTCTTCTCGTATTCATAAAAATTTAAAGTCCAGTCTCTATCAAAAAATCTGTGGAGTGGAAAAATTCAGCTACACTTAAAAAGGAGGTTACTATGCAAGAGAATAAATGGATTGTCATTGTTATTTCGGCTATGCTGATTTTAAGTGCCTTAGCTGGAATTTTGGCTGGTTTAAAAGAAGAACTAGACCCACATCATTAAATCTCTCTTTAAGTGGAGATTTTGTTTAAAATGGATAAAAAAAGAGATCTCTTTGACTGCTGGGATCTCTTTTTTCTTTAAAGAGTTAATAATATTCCTCATTATCTGGAATAAACCAACCTTCTTCATCTTCAATGTAAAGTTCTTCTTGGGGCGTTTCTTCATCCTCATTTGCTGTAGAGGAAGACTGGCTAGTTACTTCTTTTGATTGTTCCTCTTTGGAATCTTGGCTAGTTAAAGCAGTGGATTCTTGAGAAGAATTGGTTTGAGAGGCTTCTTTTCCTTTATAAGCTTTCGCTTCCAAGAACGTCCAAACTTCAACTGGTTTAGCCTCATTCCAATTAATTGGGCTATCCACTCCCCAACTCGATACACTATGTCGATTGGAATCATAGCCAATTCCAGCACTTACAGGTTGACCATTTTCAATTTTATAAATGACAGGTGTGTAGAGAAAATAAGGAAAACGAGCTAAAAACGCTCGGCCCTCCTCATTGGTTGAGATGAGTGTCATATCGCCTTCATTTTCACGATACAATTCAAAATTTGTCGAATCCAAACGGTACAAATGAACATCTCCATATTGGCTTTTTGTTTGATCCAGATAAAGATTCAAAGCGGAACAAAATGGGCACGAATCCCGTTCTACCAATAAAAAGAATGTTTTTTTATCATTCATCATCGTTTCAAGTTGACTGAGAGAGATGTCTTCCATTTCAAAAGGTGTAGTAGCATTTTGGCTACACCCTGCTAAAAACACCATTAGCCCAAATAGTAAGAAAAGACTTGATTTGAAAAAATGCTTCATTTTTCTCTCCTTCTTTCGGCGGCTAAAATCAATCGGGTTACATTATTCGCTTGTTTTTCAACTTTTTCTGCCCCGTGACTTAGGGCATAAGAAAAGCTCATAGCCCGATCCGCACTCGAAAAAATAGCACTTACTCCTTCATGATATAAAAGTTCAGCTCCTGAAAGTAAAGCCCCACAAATACAAATCAAAGGAACATCTGCCTTTTTACATAAATGTGCAATCCGTGCTACGGCTTTTCCATTGATCGTTTGCGAATCTGTTTGACCTTCTCCTGTAAAGACATAATCGGCTTCTTGGATTTTTTGGAATAAACCACCTTTTTCTAGTACATCGATGCCAGAAAGCATGGTAGCGCCAAAAATTCCTAAAATCATGCCCCCTAATCCACCTGCAGCTCCCGATCCTTCTAAAGCATTCATATTTACATGAAAAGTTTGATCGATTTTCCGGTTGAGATTTTCCATCCCTTCTTCAACTTCTTTTTGTAAAGTAGGATTTAAGCCCTTTTGACGACCAAATACATATGTCGCCCCATTGGGTCCCAATAAAGGATTGGAAACATCACACGCAGCAATAATGGGCTTTCTAGAATTATAGTGGAAAGTTCGTTTTTCAATATAGGCGATTCGTTGTAAGTTTTGAGTACAAGGATCGAGAGGACAGCGTTGTCGATCATAAAATCCGGCTCCAAAAGCTGCTGCAAAGCCAATACCACCATCGTTTGATCCTGTTCCACCAAGACCAATGATGATTCGTTTAACATCTGGACGAGCTAAAATCTTTTTAACCAATAAACCTAGGCCATAGCTTGAGGAATTCATAGGATAGCGGATTTCAGGAGGATAGAGGGTTAAACCTACACAACTAGCTGCTTCCACACAGGCGGTTCCGGTTTTTTCATCTAATGCCCAAGTTACTGTAATGGGAAAACCATATAAGTCTTGAGTGGCCATTTTCAAGCATCTCGCTTCATAGGCATAGGCAAAGGCTTGAACCATTCCCTCTCCACCATCTGAGATGGGGATACATTCCGTTATGATATTTGGATCGGCTTTTAAAATGCCTTTTTCCATAGACCGATTGGCTTCTTCACTACTCATACAACCTTTAAATGAATCTGATGCAATTAAAATTTTCATTATGATAGCGGATACTCATGACTATCTTAAAAGAAACATCCGCCGTCTCCTTTCTTTTTATTAGTCCAAGACTAATTTCTTCAAGCGGTTAACATAATCTTTTCTCTCACTTTCCCTAAGAAATAATCTGTTAATCTACGTCGATAAAATCTATTTTTAACTCTTAATCCTAAATTATAAAAGACCTTTCATGAGAAGATATCAGCTCTAAGGTTAGTCGAGATGCCTTTGGCTTCCCTTAGATATTTGCTTTACAAAGAAAATGTCTTTTAAAATGTACCATATTTAAAATGGAATTCCTTATTTACTTTATAGGTATTCGCGATCGTAAAGAAGACAGGTTTTCTGAGAAAAAACAATAAGAAAAGGCATTAGATCCCTTAAAATATAAGGAAAAGAAGTATTCTTTTCTTTTTTTATAACAATGAAAAAGGAATAAAGAGTGGAGTAGGAACTTTTCTTTACTGAGTCACAAATCCCTTACTTTCAGTGTAAGTGACTATACTAAGACAGGAATCGCTCAGGATTCCTAATGACTTATACCCAAAAAAATTCTCTATTTTTCTATACAAGTTGAGGCAACATAGCTTGTTGAAAGGAATACCATGACAAAACACATTCTTATTGGCATGACAGGGTCTATTGCCGCTTTTAAAATATGTTCTTTAGTCAGTTCTTTAACTAAAAAAGGTTACGACGTACGCGTCATTGAAACCAAACACGCTGCGGCTTTTGTAGGACCTTTAAGCCTTGCTGCGTTAAGCCGTCATGAAGTGATTCTAGATGAGTTTGATGGGACTCACCAAGAACAAATTCCTCATATTGAATTGGCCAAGTGGGCGGATGTTTTTTTAATTGCCCCTGCGGATGCCAATGTTTTGGCCAAAGCAGCCTGTGGAATAGCGGATGATTTATTGACCAGTTGCATCTTGGCTTGTACTTGTCCTATTTTGGCTGCTCCAGCTATGAATGTTCATATGTTCGAAAATGTAGCCACTCAACAAAATCTTAAAACATTACAAGCCAGGGGATGGCACATTATTGATCCAGAATATGGCTATTTGGCTTGCCAAGATAGCGGTAAAGGTCGGATGGCTGAACCGAGTACTCTTGAAGAGGTCGTACTTGGGGTCTTAAATGAAAGCCAAGATCAAGAACAATTGCCTCTTTTTGGAAAAACCGTTTTGGTTTCGGCTGGACCCACTCAAGAATCTTTGGATCCCGTACGGTTTTTATCCAATCATTCCAGTGGTAAACAAGGGTATGCCATTGCTAAAGCGGCCAAAGCCTTGGGCGCTCAAGTTATTTTGGTTTCTGGTCCAGTCAATTTAGACCACCCGGAAGGCGTAGAGGTTATTCCTGTAATTAGTGCTTGTGATATGGAAAAAGCTGTTTTGGACAATGCGCCTAAAGCGGACTTCATTATCATGGCTGCCGCTGTAGCTGACTATCGCTTTAAAGAGCAATACGATCAAAAGATGAAAAAAGGCCAAGAGGCTATGACGCTTGAATTGGTCAAAAATCCCGATATTTTAGCCGAATTAGGAGCCCAGAAAGCGCCAGGACAAGTTCTTTGTGGCTTTGCGATGGAAACTCAAAACTTAGAAGAAAATGCACGCCATAAACTGCTCACTAAAAACTGTGATTTATTGGTAGCCAATAACCTACGGACCAAAGGAGCAGGATTTCAAGGGGATACCAATGTGGTGTCATTATTATTTCCAGATTCCATTGAGCGGTTAGGCTTAGAAACCAAAGAAGAGATTGGATATACGATTTTAAATAAAATGTTAGCCATTCAGAAAGGAAGTCATTAAGATGCTTCTTTGTATAGATGTTGGAAACTCTAATATAACTATTGGAGTTTTTGACGGGGATCAATTGATCTGTAACTATCGCATGAACACCAAAGTCCGTCGCACGAGCGATGAATATGGCTTCATGTTGGAAAACTTTTTACGCAATGCCAATGTGACGAAAGATGATATTGAAGGCGTAATTGTCAGCTCAGTTGTACCAAAGGTGATGCACTCATTTCGCAATGGCATCGTGAAATTCATTGGTATTGAACCTGTTATTGTAGGACCTGATATTCCTACGGGGGTTAAAGTGGAACTAGATAATGCTCGTTCCGTTGGGGCTGACCGCATTGCGGATGTAGCTGGGGCCATTGAAGAATATGGCTATCCTCTTTTGATCGTAGACTTTGGAACGGCAACGACATTTGACTACGTGGATGAAAATGGGGTATTCAAAGCAGGAGCCATTGGGGTAGGTATTGAAAGTGGAGCCAATGCTCTTTGGGGACAAACGGCTCAATTGCCTGAAATTGAAATCAAAAAACCCCAGAGTGTTTTAGGAAAAAATACCCAAGCTGCAATGCAAGCTGGTATTTTTTACCAATTTTTAGGTGGCTTTGAAAAAACCGTGGATGCTTTTCGCCAAGAAACCAATCAAAACTTTAAAGTCATTGCGACGGGAGGACTAGGTCGCGTTATTTGTCAACATACCGATTACATTGATGTCTATGATCCTAGATTGATTTTCAAAGGCTTAAAAGCGATTTATGAACGCGCAACGCAAGATAAAAAGATTCAAGATAAACCAGCAGAGGAAGAATTTGGCATTCTTGAAATTTAAGGGAAATGACTCTGTTGGGTTTTATTCCAAGCAAGAGAGCCATTTCCTGTTTAGAACAAATTTTTAGGAAAGAATAAGCTCTTTCCTAAAATTCCTTTTTAAATTATGAATAAAACATTAGACCAAGACCAACGTTTAATCGATCCGCAAAAGCTAGAAGCTACAAAAGAGCGGATTGAAAAATTTGAACCAATTCATAGTGAATTGAAAAAACAGTTTTCTCATTACGAAAAACAAGCGAATCTTTTAGCTCAAGAGGTTCCTTTACTAGAAGAATTAGCCAAATGGTATTTTAGTCCACAATGGTTAGATGACTATGCCCTAGATGAATATGGTCATTTCGATCATTTGAAACGAGGTGTTCTTAGTCAAGATGAAGTAAGCAATCTTCTTGATCAATATCGTGAATTGGCAACGGATCTACAAACCATTGCCAAAGCGATTTTAGATACCACAAATGGGACACCTCCACTTCCAAAACCCGAAGACTAAGACTAAATTTTTCTCAATCAAGGTTAAAAACAATAGAATTCGCTAACAATGATCGAAATAAAATGAGTAAGCTGTCCTTTTTGCACTCATAAAGTAAAGGCAACTTTAATACATGGAGTAAAAATAAATTCTCTAACCGCAAGGTCCACCTTTGCGGTTTTTCTTTAATTTTTTGAAGCTGGAATCTTAAACCAAGACACGAAAAAGCTAGGTCGAAACCTAGCTTAAAGGGAAAGTGAGTAATATTTTATTTCTTGATAAACCGTTTGCCTCCTTTAGATAAGGCAAAGGTCATTAATCCAGAACTCAATAAAATCAATGCCCATTTTTGAAGTGAAACTTGAATGGCAGTATCGGGTTTATTGGAACTGATTTTAGAAGATGAGGTTTGAGAAACGGTGTTCGTATCCGGTTTTTGACTTTCCTCATTGGGTAAGGGTGGTTCCTCTTCTTCGAGTCGATTGATGCATTGTAATTTGACTTTCAAACCATCTACTGGACCCTTTTGATCATTGACAAAGAGACTTCCTTCTTCATCCATAAATACTTTGATACATTGTTTGGAAAGTTTATATCCTTCTGGCGCTTGAGTTTCCTGAATGTAGATGGTTTGGCCAAGATTTAAGCGAAATTCGACCATGCCGGTTTCCATATTTCCTTTTTTGGTTTCAATAAGCTGCATCGCTTCTGGGTCTTTAAAGGAAGAAAACGCAAAGTCTTTGTTTAAAATTGGCTCTTTATTGGCATCAACTTTTACAATACAAAGATCGGGAAGGGGATACGCTTTCGCTTGAATGCACAAGAAGTCCTCAGCACAATTTTTCTCATTGTTCCAAGCGGGAAGCATCGCCATGAAGTTTCCGACGAGTTCGTATTGGGCTGGATCACTGACACAAAAGAAGTAAAGACCATAGGGTAAGTGTTCAAAGATCGCTTTTCCTTCTTCATTGACTAAGCTACTTGCATAGGGACTTTCATTGCTTTTTTGAGAGGCTAAATATTGAAGGGCTTCTTTCATCTTGGTGGCATCATCCAGTTCATCCACTTGCAAAGTACAATCCTGATAGGGTTCTAAAAAAGTGAGGGTATCGCCATCGCTACTCGCACATCGATAGGCATCAAAGCGAACCCCTTGATAGGAACGTCCCATACTGCTTTCTTCTAAACGAATCTCAATCGTGCCTTCTAGGCTCTGCGCTTGTAAATGGATGGGATTTACGATAGTCCAAAAACTTATCCAAAGACAAAGAAATCGTTTAATCATTTCATTCCTCCTTTCTAGCGGCGTTTGGCCGCTTTTTTCGTTGATGCCATAAAAAGAAACCAACTAGAAGAACAAGGCAGATAGGCCAAAGACGAAAACAGATTTCTCGCCACGATCCAACAGCAGCTTGATTTTTTACTTGAATCTTTTCCTGGCTTTCTTGCCAAGGAATTCGCTGACCAGTAACCAATAAGCGATGATCGTTGATGCCATAAGGCGTACAGGTCATAAGAGTGACAAGATCTTGATTGTCTTCAATGGCCAAGGCGTTTTTTTCACTGGGTAAAATGACTTGAATGTCTCGAACACGATAGGCCAGCTTTTCTTTTGGATTTTCAATGTAGAAAGAATCCCCCACTTCGAGTTCATCTAAACGCGTAAAGAGTTCCGCTTGCATTAAACCGCGATGAGCGGAAAGCACCACCCGGGCACTAGAAGAGCCAATGGGCAAAGAGGAAGAGGGCAAATGACCAACTCCTTGACTTAAGGCTTCCTCTTCTACTCCATGGTAAATAGGAAGTTCTAAGGAAATTTTTGGAATCGATAAAATGCCCATTACCCCATGACCCAAAAGTTGCAATTGATCTTCATAACTCGCTAAGCGTTCGCTTACCTGTGCTTGTCCATTTAAGGCAAGATTCCACAAGGTAGCTTGTTCAAAACTTTTTGAAAAGTCTTGAGGGGCCATCGTTTGCATTTCTTTTTGATAACCTTGGATTTCTTGAGCGGATTGATGATGAGAAAACATCATCCATAGACTAGGCGCTATACAAAAACCTAGCCCTACAATTAGACAAAGAAGAGAAATCGAACGTTTGATCGGCACGATCTTACTGCTTCTTTTTCTTCATGGAACCTAAAAGTCCAGCTCCCACAATAATTGTTCCCGCTCCCATGCTAATCAAAGCGGTATTGCCACCGGTTAAAGGCAATTCTTTACCACTACGGTTGATGATGGAAACATTTACACTTCCTGTACTGACATTGCCAGCTTGATTGGCATTGTTCACATCATGAGTCGTGCCATCGTAGTATTCCTTGTAAGCATAAGAAGCACTTAAGGACTTTAAAATGGTTGCACCTTCTCCTTGTTTTTCAACATAACTATTGCGATCACTCGTATAGGTAGGGGTCAAAGTTAAGGCAATACAAGTAAGCGGTTTGTGATACCCTTCTGGGGCTTGAGTTTCCAATAAGTAGTAGGTGCCTTGATCGAGACCATAAATGGTAAAGGTTCCATCCGATTTGCTGACAATATCCACGCCGCTGCCGCTTGGATCGAGTACAAATCCGCCATCCTTTTCTTTTACTTTGATTTCGTTTTGACAAGCTTCATCGTGGTATAAGCGAAAGTGGGCATTTTCAAGAGGTAAAGGATTTCCAGATCCATCGGTTTTTTCACTGACTTTGAGGCCATCCACTTTGAAGGTAAAACACACTACACAATCCCAAGGCGTAAACCCCGTTTGTCCTGTTCCATCGCTATCTGGATTGTTGGAGTATTCTAAACGAACTTGGTTTTCAAAACCTGGTCGTCCAGTCGCACTCATAGCCTGTTCGTTGAGCTTGGCATTATAACGCACTACAATTTCTTGGCCATAGGTGCTATTGGTACTGTTAAATTCGCGATCCAAAATAGCTTTTATATCCGCAATCGAAATAGAAAAGGTTTCGCCCGTTTGACTATCTGGAGTAGAAAGAACTTGAAGAGTAAATTCATTGGCTTTTAGGGTATAGGTTTTGCTTGCTCCTATCGCTTGAATTTGAATGGAGTTTTTATCTAAGTCCAAAGCGCTATCCATCTTGTCGTGGAAGACAAGCTGATAGGTTTGATAGGCGCCAATCGGAGGAATCGTGGTGGCGTATTGGTAGGGAATGGTTTGGCCAATTTCGTAATCACCGATGTCATTCCATCCCTCATTGGCCAAATTTCCATCATCTTCTTGAATTTTTTTCTCTAAGGTTGGATAAACGCCTTTAAGTTGCAAGGTTTTATTTTCTGTAACGGTAGAGACTAAGCACAAAGAAGTGGCTTGATTTTGGGCTTTTGGAGCATCACTGGCCACCACTTCATCGATTAAGTAATAGCCCTTCTCCAGATTGGCAATGGTGTATTGTCCATTGCTATCGGTAGAATCGATGGTAATGGATGTTGGGGTAACATGACTGGCTTTCAATTGATTGCGTAATTCTTGAATAATGGTACGAAAACCACTGGTATCGGGTTCAAGACCATCGGTTAAAGAGGTAGCAAAGCTAGCAAGATAGTCTTGTGCTTGCATCGCACTGACATTGGCAGCGGCCGTCCCCATTTTGCTTCCGACAAATGTTTGTAGGGCTGCTTTGGTAGTTGCTACGAATTCATAGCGATAAGAGGTTTCCCCAGGAGCCACACTCACACTAAAGAGAGGATAGAGTTCGAATTGTCGTCCCGCTAAACTTCCAGCACCCCCAGGCGATAAGGTGATGGAGGCAGTATCAGATAAAATCGGAGTTTGTAAAGTGGAAAAAGAGGAGGCTTGAATGGGAAGGGTAAAACTTGGCGCAAGGAGACTAAGAGCTAAAAGACAAAGTTTTGGATTCATACAGGGTCTCATTTCTAAAAAGAAAAGCAGTGAAAGATAGAAGAAAGATAGGAAATAAAGATAAAAGATTAATTGAAAGATGAGATATTAAAAAGAATAGAAAGTGAAAAGAAAAATAGAAGTTAGATAAGAAAAATAGAGAAGATTAATGAAGCGACTTCTTTTTTAGTTTACGTGTGGTAGAAAGACCATACCAAACACTAAACGTTCCAAGAGTTAAGCAAAAAAGCGCACTTTGGCTTCCAGTGTGGGGAAGCTCGTCTTTCTCTAAAGGCGTATTGACGCTTTCAAAGGTGATAGTAACCAAATCATTTTCCTTGATCCAAGAAAAACCATTCGTTTTACTTTCACGAATAAGATAGTTTGGTTTTCCTTTTTCTCCTGAGTAGGTCAAATTGTAGGGGCGTACGATTAAGGCGTATCCACTTTCCGTTTGCAAGGTGGAAGTAGAGGAAGTGTTCGGTTGCGCATTGATAACATACTCTGGTTTTACCCCATCCTCGTATTGGGGTAAAAGATATCCATCTGGTGCTTTGGATTCGCACAGTACATATAATTTAGACGGTTCTAAATTTCCAAAGGTCGCGATCCCTTGAAAATCTGTTGTGGCTTGGGCTACAAGCTTTTTTTGATCGAGAGCATTGATGGTATCAATGGTGTACAAATCAAACACCGCTTGACTTAAAGGAACTCCACTAGGATCAGTCTTATAAATTTTTAAACCATAACAGTCTCCAAGATCTTGAATGGTCAACGTGTGATTGGCATAGGTAACATAGGCATTTTCACTGGGACAATTGGCCGTAATGGAGGAACCCGTCACCGTAAAAACGGCTTTGGTGGTATTGATGTGATAGCCTTGAGGCGCTTTGGATTCCCAAATGGTCCACGTACCATTTTGATCAAAGGTAACCTCTCCTTTTCCAGAAGAGTCTAAAGCGATGACTTGGATATGGCCTTTTGGATCTTGAACGGAAAACTCTGCTCCTGGTAAACCAGTCGCGTTGGCGCTGGTTTTGGCTAAGCGAATTTTGGCCTTTCGATTTTCGATGGTTGGTGCTTTATAAACCTGAAAATTGGTCTGGGTCGTATTGGTTGCCGTGGGCTTTAAGCCAATCGCATACACTTTATCATTGATTGCATACCCACTTGGCGCTTGAATTTCTTGTAAAGTGACCACACCAATGGGAAAGACCGCTAAAGAAGGATTGTCCACAGGTCGAGGGAAGTCATAGTCCGCTTGATAAATATGAGCTAGATCGGCTTTGACTTCCCCATTGGCATCCGATTTCAATTTCCAAGAAGCGATCGGAGTAGCGTTTTGATAGGCTGAGGGTGTACTTGGATCAATGGCATAATAGCGCAGTTCAAAAATTGCATTGGCTAAGGGTTGATTGGTAGACCCATCAATCTTTTTGGCCAAAAGATTTACCGAACAGTATTGAGGAGAGTCGTAAACTAAAATTCGTACGGGCGATTGAGCGGTGGAATTTTCCGTAACTTCGATAGGATAGGCGGTTGGATCAAGCGCAAAGCCTTTAGGGGCTTGCGTTTCCTTGGCCCAATACGTTCCAGCACTGTCTACCTCCAATACTTCGCTGCTTAAATCCTTGCCAATGGTTAAAGTCGTTATTTTTTGTCCAGAAGCATAGCTTGATCCCTTGCGAATTTCATACTTTGCTCCGACTAAGGAGTAGTTTTGTTGACCCGTATTGGAAAGAATATCATCGCGGGTCGTTTTTAAAAGTTGTAAAGCGGGTTTTAAGGCAATCGGTGGGGTGTCTTGAGGTGGCGTTTCAGGCGTTGGCTCTTCGTAGCGTCCAAAGGCTAAAGGTTGAAAAGTCGTAGTTTGATTGAGATGGTTTAAGCCCGTTCCAGGAAAATTGGCCACATAGGCCTTGTAATTTTGAGGGTCGGGCAAGCTTTGAATGCGATCCCAAATGGCTTTTAAACCGGTACGCCACATTTTTCCATTGAGTTCACCTTGAGAAATGCAAGTGTTGCTAAAGGCGAGACTGACTAAATCATTGGTGATGATAATTTGTTGTTCAGTAGACCAATCCCCTAAAGCATTGCCAGGACCGGCAAAGCCATAATAGAGCGCTTTACGCAAAGCTGCATCATCCACTAAATCAATAGAGGAAGCCACCGCATTGCGTTTGGGGGGCGCATTTAAATAGGAAGCACAAAAGGCATGTTGGTTGTTGGATAAGATCCAGATGTAATTGCTGATGTAATTTCCAAAGATGGAGATGTTTTGATACAACATCGAGGAAACCACCGATACCGATTCATTTATCGTGGATCGTGCAGCTGCTCGCGCTTGACGTTTTGGCGTGGAGCTTGGTTGCATGGCTGATTTTTGTAAAAGAATGGCTTCGGGAGTACGAAGTAAAAATGTTTCGTTGAATAAATTTTCCGGTAAGTAGGCTTCCTGATCAATTTGATCCAAAACCCCTAAGCAATAAGCCAAAGCGGTACGAAAGTAAATCCAGTTGGCTTCATAACCCAGTTGGCAATCACTTTGGATTTGTTCAAGACTCGTGTGAAAGAAATCAAATAGCTCATCTACCCGCATGAAAGGAAGACGTTTAACAAGAATTTTTAGATCACTAGAGGAATAGCCAAAATATTGCCCTTCCTCCAAAGGAATTTCCTCTTCCTCCTTGGGCTTTTCATCCTCTTTTTCTAAAGGTGCTTGAAGGATGGAATCAATCGGTTCATCTTGATTCGCATCTTGATCCAATGATTCTATGGGTTGATCTAGGTTTTCAGAAAAATCCAAAGACGGCTTTTCTTCAAAGGAATCCGTTCCAAGAAGTAAGTCATCTTTTCCTTCTGCCTCTAACTCGTCTTGTTTCAAACTGGGTTCTAAAATATCCTGTTGATCGAGATGGTCGTCATTTTCTAGATCGGGTTCTTTGGAAATCAAAGTCTCTAGGGGCTCTTCGTCCTCATTTTCAATGGGATTTTCGCTTGTTGTCTCTTCTTTCCCCATGTTGAAAGAGTCTTGAGATAAGGGAAAGGAAAGAGACGTAAGAGATGAACGAAGAGAAGAAGACGCAGAGATTGGAAGAGGAGTGAGAGTACTTTCTGGTTTGACTTGGTTTTTAAAGGTGGCTTCAATGCAAAGATTTTCTTGTAAAACCAAATTTTGGCTCCAAGTCGTTTGATTTAAAGTCAAGGGAATCGATTGGTGATTCATTTCAATGGTTTGAATTTCACTTGTAGTTATCGCTTCAACTTGAATAGGAGAATTGTACGGCAAGGACAATTGAAGCACTTCGTCTTGATAAGTGGTATACACCTCTTTTCCATAATGAAGTCGCAAGTGGCCAGGTCCATGAGCCTGCAACGCAATTTGAGGCGTAGGCGGCTCTAAGGCTTGAACAATTGGACTGGAAAGGACACTGAGTAGACACAGTCCCCATTTAAAAAATGTTTGAAGCATTGATCGTTTCCTTTCTACAGATGGTTCTAGAAGCCATCCTTCAAACACTAAAAAAGGGATCCCTAGCTACTGTACGCTAAGACAATTGGTGGGGTAAAGAGCTTTTTAACCTTTTAGATATGTTTTAAATACGCTAAAAAATGGAATTTTCATCCTTTCGTCTTTCCTTTCTCAACCAAAAAGAAAAGACGATGCCATCGCATCGTCATCAAAACGGAAACCTTATTTAAGCCAACCATCAATTAAACTGGATACCAAATTTCCCGCCAAATCTTCCACTTGTTGACTCATCTCTGGGGCTTTATTTCCTAGTAAAGAGCGAGTAAGAGCCTTCGCACCTTGGCGACCGATGGTTTTCACGGTATCTTCGAAGCTAGATGAAGAGGGATTTTGGTGACTTTTCGCTGAAGTCTTCGTGCTTGAGGTGGGTGAAGTTTTCGCCTTACTTTGGCTGGTTTTAGAACTCGTTTTAACACTCGATTTTTGAGGAGTAGAAGATGTAGTGTTTGGATCGGACAGCTTTTTATCGGGCCGAATGACTTGACCCACGGGTTGGGAAGAAAAGGCACCGACAAATTGCCCCGCCCCAGTCGAATTTTCTTTGGCTTTTTGAGCAGCTTTGGTGGGTTCTACGGTAATTTTAGAAGAACTTTTTTCGGAGGCGTCCAAAGCTTTTGATTTAGCTGTTTTTTCTTGTTTAGAAGCCGAAGCTGTTGAAGTCTTAGAAGCGACTTTTGTAGTTTTTTTGGACTCTTTTGATGTCGAACTTTTGGAAGCTCCACTCGAAGTGGTTTTCGTGGTTTCCTTGCTTTGGTTGGAATTGTTAGAACTCTTAGAAGCTTGGTTAGAAGTCTTCGTGGTTTTGGATGTCTTTTGTTCCAAGCTTTTTTCTGATTGTTTGGTTTCTTGCGAGGAAGTTGATTTTGAGCGAGTTTCTTTGGAACTCGAGGTGGTTTGGGTGGTCTTTTTGGTGGTCATGGCAGTCTTTCTAATCCAAAGATTTTTGAGACAGTCTTTGAAAGAGATCTTCTAAAACAGGCGTTTGGAGGTGAGCTTGTTTGGCTAAAGGCAAAATGGTACCGGAAAACAAATCGAGTTCGATAGGACGATGGGCTTTGATGTCTTGGGCCATGCTTGGCATGGAGTTGGGATCAAAGGTTGTAATTTTATAGGCCCAATTTTCTAAGGAAGCCTGTCCGGGATCTTCAAGAGTAGCGGCTAAGACTTCTCTAGCTTCTTCCATCGCTTGAATAAATAGGCCATGAAGCTTAGGGTCTTGCGCTACTTGTCCATAAGTAGCCTCATAAGCCGCACACACTTGATTAATCCCACAGTTAAACATTAGCTTACGCGCTTGATCCAAAAGAATTTGAGAAGAAAAAATGTAGGGAATGTGGCAGGACAAAAAGAGTTCCTCTACAGCTTTGGCATAAGGCTCTTGTAATGGAGTAGCTGGACCAAAGACAATTTCTCCAGGAGTCGTAAAGTGAAGGGTTTGTGCTTGGGAGTCGTAACAGGAATCCATGTTTTGAGCGATCGCATGGACAATGGGATTGGTAGGAAACCGTTTTTGTAAGCGATTTTCACTCTCCATGCCATTGATGCCACTCATCAAAATCGTGTGTTCGCCTAAAAAGAAAGCCGCTTCCTCCATGGCTTCATCTAAGTTGTACGATTTGCAGGCAAAGAAAATAAGATCCGCTTGGTTTTCAGGATGGGCCTCTTCTGTGGTGAGATAGCGATACATTTTTGGTTCTCCATTCACTTGAATGGGTTGCTTTAAGTAGCGCTCTTTGCGAGTCTTGTCGACTAAAAAGGCAAAGTGATTAGTGGGCAAATACGTCGCAAACAAATCGCCGATGGTCGTTCCGACGGCTCCTCGTCCGCAAACATAGACCGTTTTTAACGGCCCAAAAGTGGATTTTTCCATCTTTTATACTTCCTTTTTCTTAGCTTGTTCTTTTTTTAAGGCTTGATAGGCGACAAGCTTATCCTTTTGACAAAACGCTTGAAAAGGACATTGTTCACATTTTGGTTTTTTAGCGGTACAAAAATACCGACCAAAAAAAATGAGATCATGATGGCCTTGGTTCCAGCGCGATTGATCCACTTGGTCTTTAAGGGCTTCTTCTACTTGTCCGACGCTGTCTTCTACCTTGGCTAGACCTAAGCGTTTGGATACTCGTTCGACATGGGTATCCACCGCAAAGGAAGGAATATCAAAGGCTACCGAACGAACGACATTGGCAGTTTTCCGTCCCACACCAGGCAAAGATTGCAATGCTTTTAAATCATAAGGAACTTGATCATGAAAATCTTCTACGAGCGCTTTGGACAAAGCGATGATGTGTTTGGCCTTGTTGCGATATAGACCAATGCTCTTTATAGTCTCTTCAACGTCGGCTAAATTGGCATTCATTAAGGCTTTGGCATCGGGCCAGCGCGAAAACAAGGCGGGAGTCACTTTATTGACGGATACATCCGTGGTTTGAGCCGAAAGAACGACCGCCACTAAAAGCTCAAACGTATTGCGATGATTGAGTTCACACTGGGCTTGAGGAAAGATCGCTTCCACTGTATCCAAAATGACATTGGCTGAAGGTTTTTGGGAAAAAACAGGCAAAGTGGCTGCTCGATATTCGGCTTCTAAGGCCAAATCTTGACTTTTATCTTGGGCCATTAAATTGGATTCTTGTTTCATCGCAAACCACTTTCTATGTCTTGGGCACTCAGCCCTCTTTGTTTCCAACTTTGTAATAAGGATTCAATATAATTGAGCGATCGACGATCATAGGCGGCAGCTTCATCAAGGGCTCGTAAGATAACGGATTCTTCAAATTCCTCTTGCCAACGCAAAATGCGCTCCATTTCGCCTCCAGAAAGAGGTCGGCCAAATTCATTGCCAATTTCGCGCAAAAGGCCTTGTTGAATGGGATTGCCAAGCGATTCGTGATTGGCATTATAGAGTCCATCCAATAAAAACTGCATCCCACTGCGTTGAATACGCACATGAAGATATCCTTTTTCGCTCAGTGAATCAATGGCTTGCTCTACCTCTTCCAAATCCAAACCACTCTTAGCTGAGATATCTTGCGCACTAATGGTGGTAGTGGGATTGGTTTCATTAAAGTAATTGATCAATAGCACCACGAGTACTTCCGCGGAGTTCAAATGAAAGGTTTCCAAATGAGCAAAAATCCAATTGGTGCGATTGAGCCAAGGGGCATTCCAATCATCATGTGGCATAATTTAAATTCCTTTCATACACCCAATCGAGCGTATCATAATCCAACATTAACAATTTGACATCGTTTTCCAGTTGATACACCGGACCACTGTAGCCATAGGCCAAAAACACAACACGAACGTCCATACCATAATCATTTTTGGCGATTTCTCTTGCTTCATTATAGTCTAAGGTATCGAGGTCTCGAGTGGTAATGAGATTTCCGGTCGCATCAAACCAGTACAACAACTCATGGGTATATCCTTGCCAGGTTACATAATCAAAGGCCGTTTGTTGAAGACCTTGAATCGCAGGCACTTGGGCTTGAATGGTCTCTTTGACTTGAGCAATTTGCAGGTCGTGTAAACGGGCGGGACCACTAATAAAGAGGGCCCATAAACAACAAATGATCAATCCAAGTAAAACCCAAAGACTTAAAGTCAAGGGCCAGCCATAGGTTTGACTTTTTTTGACGTTTTGCTTGGAAGTTGGTGATCGATCTTTAGATGAAAAAAACATGAATGCTTATCCTCTTTCCATATGCCTTTTTAAATAAAAGGTTGAAAGAAACCAGACCAAATTTCCCCTTAAGTCTTTGGTTTCTTTTAAAAGGTCATAAAAGTAGATTTTATTATACAAGTGATTTTTCACCATGGATCTTCCTATTTTGAACGTAAGAAAACCTTTAGAAATCCTAAAAATAAAAAAACTAGACCTAAGGCGATCTAGTTTGAAGCGCTTAAAATTCTTGACAAAATACCTTTAAAAATGCTGCTACTTTTTGGGCTGATTCTTGAGCAAATTGGGCATATTCCATCGGGTTGTCTTCGTGGACGACCACATCACTTAACGTTCGCAAGACAAGACAGGGAATGGAAAACGCTTTGGCTGTTTGAGCGACAGCACCACCTTCCATTTCCGAACAGGCCGCATTTGGAAAATGGTTTAAAAGCCACGTATAGTCCTCTTGAGCGGCCATAAATAAATCTTGGGTCGCAATCGTTCCCACCATCCAATTTAATTCCGTTTTTTGTGCGGCCTCTTGGGCTTTTTGGATAAGGGTAGGATCGGCGTGAAAATACAAGCCCAGCCCTTCTGGGCCATCAAATTGGGTGGTATCAAAATCAGCTTGAATAATGGTATCCGAGATGACCAAATCCCCCACTTGTTGTTGCGGTTTTAACCCACCAGCTACTCCCACGGAGAGTAGACAAGAAGGTTGATACAACTGGCACATCAAAGTGGCGGCAATGGCGGCAGCAACTTTTCCCACCCCAGATAAGGCGACGACGAGTTCTTGTTTGCCTAAATGGCCATGACGAAATTCTACATGAGCTACGCTACGGGTTGAAATTTTGCTCAGCGCTGCACTGATGGCCGTCATTTCTTGAGGTGTGGCGACAATGAGTCCAATCATAAATGTTTCTTCCTTTCTTGACTCGTTTTCAATTCTTATCATTTAGGAGTCTTTTGACAAGCGATGAAGTACTTTTCACACGTTTCTAAAGGTTCTTCGCCAAAATCACCAAGAATTTCGAGTACCGTGAATCCAGCTTTTTGTAAGGCCTCTTGTAAAACCTCTAAGGAATATACTCGCTGAACATGATGTTCTAAAACTACAGGTTGATTGGGCAAATAAAAGGCGAAGTCTTGAACAATTAAATCGTCTTCAGAGCGAATTCGCCATTCCACTTGAGTTCCATCACTAAAGGTTCCTTCTTCTTCATACCCATAATCATCCCGTTCCGCTTTAAATTCCTCTAAGCGATCGAGTCCATGGCTATCGAAGAAAAAGAATCCACCCTCGACTAAATGGGCATAGACACTTTGAAAAAAAGATTCAATATCCTCCAGTAAATAGTTAAAAGAATCGCAAAAGCAACCAATGGCATCAAATTGTTCTAAGTTTTCTAAGTTGCGCATATCACCTTGAATAAAAACAATTTGATCATTTGTATCGCGTTTTTTCGCTTCTTCTAACATGGAGGCCGATAAATCAAGGGCAGACATCGTATGATTTTGAGCAAGTAAAGAGGTAATGGCACCACTTCCACAAGCCAATTCTAAAAAGGTTGGCCCAGGTTGATAGGATTCCACCCAGTCCACCCATTGATTGGAAGCTTCTAAATCCCCGACCAAGGCATCATAGTAATGGGCCAAAGTCTTTTCATATTGTCCCATTTAAATCGTCCTTTCTATTGCTTTAAAAAAGAGCTCTTTTCCCCAAGAGGCAAAAGAGCATTTTTTGTCACTCAAATCGTTGAACGGGGCATTCTTGATACAAGCGATCTAGAGAATACAGCTCGCGCTCATTGCCCACAAAGAGATGAATCACAATGTCTTTAAGATCCACTAAAAGCCAACGGGATTCGCTATTTCCTTCTACACGAAAATCACCATCGTAGTCGGTTTCAAAAAGACGGTCTTTAATATTTTGAGCAAGCGCATGATTTTGTTTTAAATTGTCACTGCTTGCTACAATCATCGTATCCATAAAAGGGGTCAAGGCGGTGGTATCGTATACTTCAATGTCATGACCCTTTTTTTCACTAATGGCTTTGATGATGAGGTCTGTTAATGTTTTTTGATCCATAAAATAGCTTTCTTACTTTTCAGGGGATATTTTTGCTTTGTCTTTGCTTGACTTATCCTTACCTTTTTCTTTTTCTAAAAATGCTTTATTTTCCGCTTTTACCAGCAAAAATCCATTGTATAAATCATGTAAACAAGCTTTATATAATCCGGAGGAGTCATATCCGCGCAAAGGATCAAGTTTATCAGCAATGAAGACAATCATCGCATAGGGATCATAACTTGTCCCTTTGACATGGTTGAAAATGGCATTGCGAATCATGGGACTTTCTAAGCCATAAAAGCGTTTGACCACTTCACTGCCCACATACCCATGCCAAATGGCATGATGTTCACTGAGTGCTTCTGGAAAAAGAGCCCGAATCCATTTTTCTTGTTCGTCTTTGGGCATGTCTTTGGCAATATCATGAAAAAGTCCCGCGAGCCAAGCCGCATGGGGATTCAATTTATGGGCTTTGGCCAATTCACGACAAAGCCGTGCCACACTGCAAGAGTGGGCAAAACGTGAAGGACTCATTTGATTACGAATCCACCAAATTAAATACAATTCTTGATCCAAGATATACGTTAAAACCGATTTTGGAACCATGTTGAGACGTTTGCCATTGCGAATTTGAGTAGAAGAGACATCCATAGGTTCCATAGATAAGGGAAGAAATGTTTCTCCAAGATCCAAGAAGTCTTCTTGATCACCACGCATGACTACAGCAAAAGTAGCTAATTCTTTTAAACGTTCGGGATCTTTCCATTTGTCAAATTGCTTGGCTTGATCTTGGCCGAGCAACCAAAAAAAATCCACATTGGGGAAAAACTTAGTGAGCGTTTCAAGCGTATCGACGGTATAGCTTTGACCATTGCGTTTGAGTTCGACATCACACACTTTAAACTGTGGATGGTCTTGACAAGCCAAGCGAATCATTTTCAAACGATGGGCGGCATTGGTTAAAGGCCGATCTTTTAAAGGGGAATGGCCTGCTGGAATAAACCAAACTTCATCGACACCAAGATGATCGAGCGCTGCTTGCCCCATGGCAAGGTGTCCATTGTGAATGGGATCAAACGATCCGCCCAACAAAGCGACTTTCTTTTTCATTTCGTTTCGGGCTGGAGACTCATAACTAGGAAAGCCCGAACCAACCTTTCTTTTTTATGTCTCCATTTTCCTTCTTTTTGAGGCCAAACAGTGTTCCATAGTTGGAAACGAAATGCGTCTTTCAATGGAGCCACAATTTTGGGCTTTAGCGAATACCTAGCTTGTTTTCTTTGCTTTGTTTGTACAGAGTAAACGTCCGTCCAATAATTTGAATAATTTCACTTCCTGTAACGCTTGCGCATTCAATGGCGGCTTGCCGAACACTGAGTTCACTGGTTTTTTGCATGGTGACTTTAACCAGTTCATGCGCTTCTAAATCAGCCGCGAGCGTTTCAAAGAAGGAAGAGGTTAAATTGGCTTTGCCAATTTGAAGCATTGAGGGAAGCTCCATCGCCATAGTGCGAAGCTTCTTTTTATTTTGTGCGCTCAGCATTAAATCATCGCCTTTCGAAATGTAACTTGAATGCCTTTAGGGGCTTTCACGCTAATGGATTGAATGTCTCCACTTACGCTAAACCAGCCAAGGCCTTGAATCACTACATCCATTTTTTGATTGGGACGTAGTTTAGGAGCATGCCAAGTTTTCATCGTATCCAACGATTCATCCAAAGCAGGGGATAACATTTCCCCTAAATGCTCCTTCCATAACCGATCAGCATCGGCTAATTTGCCGCGATGAATGGGCAAAGACAAAGAAAAATAGCCTACAATGCTCGCTTTTCCCTTGCATACCACATCCATACGCGCCAATCCCCCTACCGCAAAGGATTGATCTTCATAAATCTGACAAATGTAGGGTTTTAAAGGTTTAGTTGGAATGACTTGTTTTAAATCGGCTCCTTGTAACCAAGCCAATACGGATTTATCGTTTTCAAGACCTGGTGTATCAAACAGTTTTCGATGGTGCCAAGGCCGTTCAATGATATCAAGTGTCGTTCCAGGGTTACGAGAAATGGTCAATTCTTTACTTCCAAGCAATTTATTGACCAAGGTTGATTTTCCCGAATTGGCCATTCCCATAAAGATGACATTTTGGTTAGGAGCATAATGGTCAGCAGCCCATTCGATTTGTTCAACTACATCTTGAGCTTTTTCTCCATCTTTTGTCATGTAGCCCGCTACGATGATGTCTTTCACATGAATGTCTTCTTCTTTTAAACGACTTTCCAAATAGGCTTTGATCTTTTTTTCGCTCATTGTGGCTGGCAATAAATCGCGTTTAGTCGCCACAAGAATGATATCTTTGTCGGGTAAGCGACGATTTAAGCGACTGACTAAGTTGCTTTCAAGATTAAATAAATCCACGGTCCAAAACACTACACCATCCAAATGATTAACTTTTTCAATGGTATTTCCCGTGGCAATGCCTTGTTGCATATTGATCGTTACATCTCCATAGTGACGCAAACGATAACAGCGCTGGCAATAGTCGGCCTCTAAAGAAGGCACATAGCCAAGCGCATTGGGATCCTGATTTTGTAGGCGAATCCCGCATCCTTTACAAAATTCTGACATGACGACCCTTCCGTTTAAGTTGGCCTTTTTTTTCGAGTCTTGCATACACTACTTCTTCAAGGTGTCGCATGAATTGGGTATCCTTTGGCTCATCTTCATAGAGTGGACTGCTCAAAATGGTATACGCTCCAGCTAAATGCCCTCCAAGCATATCCGTAAACAATTGATCGCCCATCACGGCTACTTGACTCGGGGAAAGACGATGGCGCACCATTTCAAACCAAAAGGAAAAGGGCAATGGTTTGCAACAAAACCAATGCATCGAAAATGGGGGGCATCCATTCATCACCCGTAAAGCGTGTTTTTTGGTGTTGTTGGTAAACAAGACAACCTCTAAGCCAGCTTCTTGTACAGCTTTTAAAAACTGTACGGCCTGTGGTCGACAATGCGTATCCGTATGACAGGCTAAGGTGTTGTCGATATCACACAATAACAAGCGAATACCTTGTTTTTTTAAAGCGTCAAGGTCGAGCTGGGCATAGGAATCGATCGCAAGATCGGGTAAAAAGAGCTTCATTCTTCTTATTTTAGCGATACTTCGCGCGGCTTGTCAAAATGGTCCATGAGGGCCATAGCGCATTGTAAGCCATCAATTGCCGAAGTCATAATGCCCCCTGAATACCCTGAGCCTTCTCCACAGGGATACAAACCTTGAATGTTGCTTTCAAGCGTTTCTTTGGTTCTTGGTATGCGAATAGAAGAAGAGCTGCGCGTTTCCACTCCAGTTAAAATGGCTCCCTCTAGAAAACCAGGAACTCTTTTATCAAAAGCTAGAAGAGCTTCTTGTAAGGATGTGGCAATTGGAGTGGGAAGAAGATCGTGAAAATTGGTGAAGACAGTGCCTAAAGGATAAGTAGGGTTTACCGTTTCAAAATGATCGGAGATTTGATTTTGGACAAAATCTTTAGCCAGTTGCACCGGCGCTTTATAACTATTGGAAAGCGCATAGGCTTTTTTCTCTAAGGCTTCTTGATAACGTAAACCATCAAAAACGTCCTCTCCCGTATCCGAAGCATCCACTTGGACTAAAAGAGCGGCATTGGCATTTTCTCCTCCTCGATCACTATAGGACATGCCGTTGACTACAACGGTTTCGGGTTCACACGCAGCAGCAATGACATATCCTCCTGGGCACATACAAAAGCTATAGACCCCTTTTCCGGTGGAGACGGTTTGACTCAATTGATAACGGGCTGGAATAAAATCGGGATTTTGATATTGGGTTTTGAGCATCGCTTTATTGATGAACTCTTGCAAATGCTCAATGCGTACCCCAATGGCAAAGGGTTTGGCTTCCATATCCAATCCCTTTTCATACAACATTTGAATGGTATCGCAAGCGGAATGGCCAATGGCTAAGATGAGAGCTTGGCAGTTGATCCACGTTTGGCTTTGGTCAAGCGTGGAAACAAGGCCAATGGCTTTTAGTTTTCCCTCCTCCACTTGGATATCGTCTAAGCGATGATCGAATAAAAATTCACCACCCAGTTTTTCAATTTCTTGGCGTAAGTTTTGCAAAATCTGTACGAAACCATCGGTGCCCACATGAGGATGTTGTTCGTATAAGATATTGGGATTGGCACCAAGATTGACGAGTTCTTCAAAGACTTTGCGGACTTTGAGATTTTTCGAACGTGTCGTTAATTTGCCATCGCTAAAGGCTCCTGCGCCTCCCATACCAAATTGCACATTGCTTTCAGGATTAAGTTGACCATCCTTCCAGAAGGTTTGAACATCTTGGGAACGTTTTTCAATGGCACTCCCCCGCTCAATGATGAGCGGCTTATAGCCATATTGGGCCAATAATAAGGCGGCAAACATTCCCGCGGGTCCAAAGCCGACCACTACAGGGCGGTTTTGAAGCGGTGTTTCCTGTTTAGGGGTAAAGAAAAAGCGCTCATCGGGAGCGACGATGACATCTTTATTTTTTAAGTATTTTTTTTCGTGTTTAGCTTCTACATCCACTACAAAGGAAAAAAGGACCTTTTGTCCTCTAGCATCCATGCTTTTACGATGGATTGACCAGCTCAAAAGATCCTGTTTTGGCATATTGAGTTTTTTGAGAAGACTTTCCTCGATCTTTTTAGGATCGGTGCATTTCACCTGATGGACTCTAATCATAAAAATAGCGGATTGGATACTTATAAGGGGAGGAAAATCCGCTCCTTCCAGTAACGTATCCCTTAACCTAAGGCTAATTTCCTCCAAAAAGCTCCTTTCGAAGCAAAATCCCATGGTCATGATTGGCCAAAGACTTCATGGGTTCCCTACTCCTTAGGACTTTTATCCTAAAGTAAAAGTCTAAAGTTCGAAAAGGATGATTGACATGAAAGAGCAAGCTACATAATCCAATGCAACCATTTAAACCGCGTACTTAAACGAACAATGATGCTCGCAAACAACTGCGAACAGGCCAAAGTTCCAAGATAGACCACCAGATGCATTGTTGGCAAAGCCAGCAATAACAAACGCGCAAATAAGATATGGCTGACATAGATGAGTGTGGAGTCTTGCCGCATGATCTTGTAAATCGGCTTGCGCACCATCTTGATTTTTAAAAGCATACTCATCAAGAAATACAAGGCGGGCAAGAGCATCAAAAACATACAGCTTTTATCATTTAACACTCCAAGAGCCGCATACAAGGTCACTTCTAGTATTAAGCAAATAAAGGAAATCGCAAAGCCAAGGGCACTGATTTTCAAGGGAAGGCGTGGGCGTTTGGCGATAAAAGCACCAATGGAAATGAAAATGGGCGCAAAGAAAAAACCATCACGAGCCGTCACCAAGGTTTTTACAAAAAAGCCATACACCACGGAAACCCCTTTAAGCGTTTCCCAAAAAGGCCCGTAAATATTGATGATATACCCCACGACATATAAGGCTAAAGACACTTCTAAAGCGTAGATTGCACCTTTTCTTTCATACAAAAGCCATACGATCACCGTACCGAGGATTAAAGCGGGTAAAAACCAGAGATGATAGTAGGAACCATTTAAAAAAAAGTCTCGAATCCAACCTAGAAAGCCTGCCACACTAAAGCCCGCTTGCGCATAATTCCAAATGGTATAGGGCAAATAAATAATGGTCCAAGCCAAATACAAGATTCCAAGCCGGCGCAAATAATGCACAATCACTTGTTGATTGGCGACAGGAGCATCGTTTTTAATTTTTCGAAAGAGAAAAAAGCTGCTCGCCACAAAGAAAAATGGCACCGCAATACGACACACTGTCGAGATAAAATACAAGTTGAAAGATGGGGAGATGTCTTCAAAGGGAAAGGTATGAATTGCTACTACTAACAAGGCGCAAATGTATTTAGCCAAGTCAATCGCTGAATATTGCCTTGGTTTTAAGCCGGTTCCCTTCGATTTGGTCAATGAAAGGCCCCCTTTCCATATAAAAAGGATTTATCTGTATTATGAAACGCCTTTAGGCTTTTAAAGTGGAATTGGCTTTCTAAAAATAGCCCAAAGCGAATCTAAGCATATATTACCAAATTTTCTGATGTCAAAGAAAAAGCGCCTAGCCAAATTCTAGACACGGCAAAGCGCTTTAAAATACTACACACATCCTACTTAGCGAGACGCACTACACGCTTGGTTAAACAGGATAACGTTTCATTATTGATCGTATGCGAAAGGCGACTGATTTGATCGACACTGCACACATTTTTTCCATCTTGTCCAATAATGGTCACCACATCGCCTTCTTGAATATCGTCAAAGCCAGTGATATCCGCCATGCATTGATCCATACAAATGTTTCCCACAAGGGGTACTAAGTGGCCACGAATGGATACCATCAAATTTTGATTGGAACAAGCGCGCGATAAACCATCAGCATAACCAATAGAAAGAGAAGCAATTTTTCGTTCTCCTTGGGCTGTATAGTGGCGTCCATAGGATACGCTGGCTCCATTTGGAATGGTTTTTACTAAGGTGACTTTGGCTTTTAAAGCCAAAATTGGAATAAAGTGGGGATGGGTCAAAATCGGAATGGCATCATCACTTGTTACCCCCATATATAAAAGGCCAGGGCGACAATAATCCATTCCAAGATCTTGGTAATTTAAAATTCCATACGAATTTTGAATGTGGCGCAAGCCGACATCAAGACCATCTTTTTTTAAACGAGAGCATACTTCGTTAAACAGATCAATTTGATGCTGGGTAAAGGTCGTACTTTCTGAACCTAAATCGTCACTGACGGGAAAATGAGAGAAAATTCCCTCTACTTGCAATCCAGGTAAACGATAGAGAGCCAAAATATCCTCATATTCTTTGGCCCCATCTTGGTACAAAATACCAGTGCGATTCATTCCCGTATCCACTTTGACATGCCCCTTCATTTTGACATCGTATTCTTGCCCAAAAGCGGAAAGCTTTTGAGCATACTCTTTGGATAACAACGATTGGATCAAATCCAAACGAGCCAATTCAGCAAAGTTGGCGGGAGGCGTATAGCCAAGAATTAGGATGGGGGCGTCTAACCCTGCCTGCCGTAATTCTTGGGCTTCTTGTAAACACGCTACCGCAAAAAAATCGACACCACAGGCTTGTAAAGCTTTAGCACAAGCAATCGCTCCATGACCATAGGCATCCGCTTTGACAATGCCCATAATTTTGGTGTTTCCAATGAGTTTTTGGATTTGGTCTACATTATGGGCAATGGCTTGATAATCTACTTCCACCCAAGCGCGTTGCGTAGCGATAGGATCATGAGGGGCTTTGCTGGGATTTGGCTGGGCATTGGAGGCTGGAGAAGAAAGCGTTTTGCGTTCTTTCATAGTGGACTCCAACTAGAGAGCTGCCTGCTTTTCCATCGCCAAGTTCACTAAGCGATCGATCAAATCTCCAAAAGAGATACCCGCTTCTTTCATCATTGTGGGATATCGACTGGTCGCGGTAAAGCCTGGAATGGTATTGACTTCATTTAAGACAATTTGACCATTTTCTTTGATAAACATATCGACACGAGCCATATCTCGGCATTCTAAAACGCGAAATATTTTCTTGGCTAATTCCTTAGCTTCTTTTGCTTTGGCTTGAGAAATGCGAGCTGGGCAATAAATTGCGGAGTCTTTCATTTCGTATTTGCCTTCAAAATCGAAAACTTTGCCAGCCATTTCGATTTCATCGATTTCTCCAGTGAAAAGAGTCGCATCCCCTAAAACAGCACAGCCAATTTCAAAGCCATCGATGGCTTCTTCAATTAAAATTTTGCCTCGTCCATCGTAATGAAAGGCTTCTTTTACGGCATTTTCAAATTGGTCTTCCTTATCAACAAAGCTCACTCCATAGGAACTTCCCGCATTACAAGGTTTAATGACCCAAGGCAAGGGAATTTGTTGACAAAGACTTTCAAAGGAAGGCAACGGTTCGTTTTCATGCAAGCAAATGTATTTGGCGGCTGGCAAACCACTCAAATCCATTAAGCGGTGCATGATTTCTTTGTCCATACAAATCGCGGAACCCAAAACATCACAACCAGCCACCGGCAAATCTAAGATGTTCATCATTCCTTGAATAGAACCATCTTCCCCATTTTTGCCATGCAAAATAGGAAAGACACAATCCAAATCGATTTTGGTTTGGCTTTCCAATTCCACAATGCCTTTATGGACCCAGGCAATCGGTTTGGCCTTTTCTTGCCAATGATCATGTTCAAGCGCTTCTAAATCGCCTGTGTAATGGTAAAATCCTCCATCGAGTGAAATCCCAATCATTACCACTTCATAACGATCGGGATGAATCGAGCGTAAAAAGGAGGCAGCGGAATGCAATGAAACACTGTATTCGCTACTCTGTCCCCCAAAAATAACACCTAAACGAAGTTTATCCATAAACTAAAAGTCTCCTTTCAGGCAAGCTTGTACGACTTCATCCATTTTCATAGCCCGACTCCCTTTTACTAAAATCACCGTATCATCAAAAGCAAAAGGTTGAAGGGCAGCAATGAGATCTTGTTTGGTTTGAAAATGCGTTTTGGTTTGATCAAACGCACGGCTTGTTTCTTCACTTAAAGAACCCCAAGTAAAAAGCACGTCGACTCCTAATTCTTGGGCCCATTTTCCTACTTGGGCATGCAGTTCTTTTTCTTCTTTTCCTAAATCCAACATATCGCTTAAAACCGCGATGTGCTTGGTAGCGGGAATATCGATCAAGGCATGAAGCGCTTCATACACGGCTTCGGGATTGGATTTATACGTATCATCCAATAAAATACTTTGTTTCCAAGGATGCAAATCGCCACGCATCGGAGTGAGTTTTGCGGTAGCCAGCCCTTCGTGCCACAAAGTGGGATTGACACCTCCCGCCTTGGCAGCAAGTAAAGCGGCAGTGGCGTTAAAGGCTTGTACTTTGGAAGCACTAGGCACTAAAAAAGGCGTATTGGAAAGAGCTGGAAGCCTAAAGGATACTCCTTGTCGGGTATGGTCAAAATCACACGGCGCATACTGGGTATCTTTTCCATAAGGTAAAATGGTCCAAGAGGGATCCATTTTACAAGTGGCTAAAGCTTCTTGTATTTCTGGACTATCCGCGTGGTAAATAAAGGTTCCTCCAGGTTTTAAAGAGGATAAAATTTCGCACTTGGCTTTGGCAATGTTTAACTTACTGCCTAAATTTTCCATATGAGCACTTCCAATTGAAGTAATAATGGCAATGTCCAAAGGCGCAATGGAACACAGGTATTCAATTTCGCCCGCATTTTCCATTCCCATTTCCAAAATCAACACCCGATCCTCACGACTTGCTTCAAAAATCGTTAAGGGAAGGCCGATTTCATTATTGTGGTTCCCTTGAGTTTTCCAAGTTTTTTCTTGCAAGGAAAATAGACTTGCACAAAAATCTTTGGTAGAGGTTTTACCATTGCTTCCCGTAATGCCAATGGTAAAAGGGGAAAGGTCTTTGAGCCATCCCGCTGCTAAGCGCCCCATGGCTAAAATCGGATCGTCTACCACAATAATGGGAAAATCAGTAGGAAAAGGAACATGATCTGCTTTCCACACCATCGCTGCGGCGTTGGCTTGGCAAACTTGCTTGGCAAACTCATGGCCATCCACCCGACTTCCTACAATGGGCACAAACAACATGCCCTCTTGAATGGCTCGAGAATCCGTACTTACACCAGAAAAGACTTGATCTTTCTGGCCATTGAAAAGCTGGCCCTTCATTAAAGTGGCCGCTTGTTGAAAGGTCATTGTAATCATAAAAATCATCCTTAAGAATCTTTGCCATTATAGCATTCTCAAAAAAAGGCAAAAGTCCCCTAAACTTTTTTGACACTCTTCTTTAACGACTTGCCTTTGATTTTTAACTTTTCAAAAGAAAAGAAGATAGGCTTTAAAAATGAATCATTTAAAGGAATGTAAATAGGGAAATTTCCCCACTTTATCGTTTTATTTCCCCTTAAATAGGGAAATCTAATAAAAATATCCCCTATTTTTCGGTTTTACCTGCCACTTATGGTACAATTGAAGTGCAAAGCTCCCATGAACTTTGTGCGAAATGGTTTTTCGTTTCGAATGTTTTATCCCCTTAGACGAAAAGTCTGGCCTCCCCTTAGCCTGACTTTTCTTTTTTTTGCTCTTTTAGCTTGAAGGATAAATAAAAAAAAGAGACACAAACCGTGCCTCTTTGGCGTTTTTAGTCGTTTTTTAGCCCTTCTTGTAGCGTTTGCACAATTTGATTGAAATCGACCGGATCAATTGAGCCGTGTTCTAAGACAAAGCGATCTTTGGTTTTATCTTGATAACGAGGAATAACATGGACGTGAAAGTGATCCACCGTTTGGCCGGCGACTTCTCCACAGTTGGCCACCACATTGATTCCTTCACACCCTAAGCTTTGTTGCATGGCTTGGCCAACTTTTTGGGCGACTTCAAATACGTGACCAAGTTTTGAAGCGGGATAGTCCAACAAACTGCTCGCATGGTCTTTAGGCAAAATGAGCGCATGACCAACACTAGTAGGATTAATATCCAAAATCACGCGTAAGTCTTCATCTTCATAAAGAGTCGAAGAGGGAATTTCCCCTGCAGCAATGCGACAAAAAAGACAATCGTTCATAAAATCTGCTACTCAAAATATAGACAAAAATACTCTAAGAGAATTCCGGCTTCATCCTGTCGGCTTTTATAACGAGTCCTACTCACAATCATGAACCGTCCACAGGTGTCCCGTATAGCCTACAATACAGACTTGGCTTTTTTAGGCCCTCTGCTAAGTCAAACAATCCCTCAAGACTTGCATTGAAATCCCGGTGACTATACCCACATTGATCCCATAGGTTCGATCTGATAACTTCAAGGCTTGATACAACCACAAGGCATGTTTTGTTTGATGGATAAAATCGATCAACAAGCCGTAGTTCAATACCATAGTCTTTATTCTTTCCATTTTGTAGTTATCTTTGTTCTAAACTCGAACAATTTCTATTGGGGCCTTTGAAAGATGTCTTTATCATTCCTGTGTTATTCAGGTCTTCAAGTGTTAAGCTAGCTTGGTTTTCACCAATTCGGATATTACTTTATGGATCCGTTCTGATACAGTCTAGTTTGGGATAAAGTTTTTGTACTTTCAGCTTTTGTTTTTGTTTGTCGAGTAGCTTCTCCTTTCCTAATTTTATTTGGTAACTTTTTTAGACTTTCGTATTTCCTATACTCAGAATATTGTTTATCTGTATAGGCTCTTCTACCTTTTGGTGTGCAATAGGCTGTAAATTCTTTCGGTTTATACATCCTCATAAGCGCACTTCCCTATAGGTATGTAATATAACCTTTAAACACTTTTGTCAGTTTTTTCTATTTGTTTAGTAACGCCTTTTTTATCTACTTTTTTTATGGGCCTTTTTTAATTGTATCCAATTGGCAGGTCCATGGGCTTCTTGAGAAGTCTTGGGTATTTCTTCTAAAGAGGCTTCTTTTTGTTCAAGAGAAGGTGGACTGATCCATAAGGCGGTACTGTTTGGAATATGACCAAACGTTTCCAAAGAAAACCAATCGGTATATTGCTCGCAAAGGGGTTCTAAAAAGGATACGATCGCCTCTAAAGTGGCTTGTCTAGAGCCAAATTGCGTTTCTAAAGCGTTAAAGCGGCCTAAGACAATGCCTTGCAATTCTTGAAAAACCCCCGCTTGACTGAGATGGGCACTCATAGAACGAAATGCGTTCCAATCGGCTGACATCGATTCAAGAACTAAGTATCCCCCTTTGCAACAAGGCATATAGGGCGTTCCAGCTAGCTTTAAAAAGCAACGAATATTCCCACCGGCCAGTCTTGCGTGTTTAGGCCAAGGAACATGGCCATTTAAACTTTGCATTGGAATCTCCAAGGGATTTCCTTGAAAAATCCGAATGGCTTGTTGCATGGAAATTTGATTCCAAAGAGGAAACAACAAAGCACGACGTTTGGCTTTCACGGCCAACGCGTTTACAATACACGTTCCATCACTGAAGGCACAATAAATGGTTCGACTGTGGGCATAGGCTTCATAATCCAAATAAGGCAATACCAAATTGGCCAAATCCCCTCCTGAAACATCGGCAATCCAGGCATAGCGACCACTGCGCACGGCTTTATTAAAATCAGCCGCTTTTTTTAAAGGGGATAAGTCTTGCTCGAGATAAGGAGAAAGCTCGAGTTCAATGTTGGCTTGGGCAAAAATGGAAACAAGT
Organism: uncultured Erysipelotrichaceae bacterium; assembly: GCA_964389885.1. GTDB lineage: Bacteria > Bacillota_I > Bacilli_A > Erysipelotrichales > Erysipelotrichaceae > Allobaculum. The sequence continues at coordinate 32,403 of CAYMGC010000002.1, forward strand.
CGTTCGTATTTGGTGCGATCCGCAATGGGATTGGATAAAGCCACTAAATAAACACGAATGGATGCCATAGCACTTCCTCCTTTTTAGTTTTACAATGCGTCCAAGCGATTTAAGGGGCTTATTGTACGAAAGAGAAAAAATAAGCCGATACAATACCTACAACAAGCGGTCTTTAAACCGTTTGTGGAGGTAAAAACAATGGCTAAAACATTTACAATTACGATGGAAAATGGCGATGTCATTAAAGGGGAACTGTATCCTGAAAAAGCTCCAAAAACCGTGGAAAATTTCGAAACCCTCGCCAATCAAGGATTTTACGATGGCTTAAAATTTCATCGGGTTATTCCTGGCTTTATGATTCAAGGAGGCGATCCTTTAGGAACTGGTATGGGCGGTCCTGGCCACACCATTCCAGGAGAATTTTCAGCCAATGGCTTTAAACAAAATGACCTCAAACATGTTCGGGGCGTTTTGTCTATGGCTCGTTCCCAAAACCCCAATTCGGCGGGTAGCCAATTTTTCATTATGCATGGCGATTCACCATGGCTTGATGGACAATATGCCGCGTTTGGAAAAGTGACTTCCGGTATCGAAGGGGTCGATAAAGTGGCTCAAGTCAAAACCAATGCCATGGACAAACCCTTAAAGGATCAAGTTATTCGTTCTATTCGAGTAGAAGGATAGATTTAAAATGGTTTTAAGGCTGTAACAGACCAATTGTAACAAAAAAATAAACGATACAAAACGCTTGCCAAACTTAGCTCTATTTTCTAAAAAGAGCTGATTTTAAAGCGATCTTGAAAAGAAAAAGGCTTCGGCCTTTTTTTTATGAAAGGGAAAAGAGAGAAAAGTCGATATCCTTTGAAGAATTTGTAGTGGCAAGGGGAAGATGATCGATTTTAGGTCGGGTTTGGCGTAACGTATCCAATACTCGGCATAAGCGATTGGCTTCGCTATACTTTTCAAAACGTTCCATTTCATACAGTTGAATGCGTAAAAAAAAGATCGCAAGTTCTCGAGTGGCAGGTAAAGTCGTCAATTGTTTACGCCAAAAATGTTCACAACGTCTACAAAACAGTTTTAAAAATGGATCTTGTTCCTCTTTTTTCTTTTCGGCTAAATCGAAAAGGGGTTCAAATATCTTTAAAATTTCTAAATCGCTTGGACAGTTGGCTAAACTTTGCTCTAAGCGAGTCAATGCCTCTTTTCCTTTTTGGATTTGACCCAAGCGATAAAAACAATACACTTGAAAAACCAAATTGGAATTGGTGGAGATACCAAATTTGGCTTCTAAAGCGTTTGCTTCTTGAAGACTTTGTTGGAAATCTTGGGCCATTAAATAGCACCAGATTAAATTGTCTTGAATGGCCTGCGGCAAATGATCCAATTCAAAGGGAAAAACGGTGCGTTGAAGTTGATGGAACAATTTACGAGCTTGTTTATAATTGCCAATCGACATCAAATAAACCCCTTCATCAAAGTCAAGATGAATCAAGCGCAAGTAATTGTGTTGGCGATGAGCCACGGATTGCAGATGATGAAGAAGTTCACGCACTTCGACTCTTGAATCCGGACAGACCACTAAGGCTTTCATTTGATAATAGGCGACCAAAGAGATCAGCCCTGGAAAACGACTCATCTCTTCATTTAAATTGAGACTGTTAAAAAAGCGCTGACTGATTTGCCATTGGCGTGAACGAGTCAACCACATCAAAACAGCGAGAGCATAAATGGTTTGTAAATCACTAGTACAATCCATGATCATTCGTTCAAGGCATCGTAAGCGATGGATAAGAGGCTCTTGTAAGGCTTCTGTAGCCATGGTTAAAGGCATTTGATCGAGTTTTATTAAAATGTCCAAAAAGACCAAATAAAAATAGCCATCACAAAAATCTTTGGTCGCATCGAAATGCCATTTTGCAAAGCGGCGGCGAACCGCTTGTTTTTGACGTGAATCCAAGTAATACATTCCTTGAATAAAATTGGCTATCATATCTAGAATTTCTTCGCGCTTATCGGGCTCAAGAATTTTAAAATGGCTATTCATGTGCAGTAAGCCCTTTTCAAACGCAAAAGGGGAAAAAGTGCGTTTACCATTTTCCATGTTGGAAAGCGAACTTTTCGAGATAGAAATGGCACAAGCTACATTTTCAATGGAATAGCCTTTGGATTGACGAATCCAGCGAAACACGAGTCGCTGCATTAATGGCAGATCAAATTCCATAAAAAGACTTCTTTCTATACGTTTTAACGAAAAGTTGGAAAAATTTTCCGTTATCCAAAATAGGAGATTAGGATATAGGGATGAAAACATTTCCCTTTCGGTTTACAAGCCTCTTGCGCCCCATGATTTACTTCTTTTTCTTTTCACTGGGGTATGGGCTTGGTGAACTTTACTTATTGCAATACGATGCGCCAAGATGGATAGAGTGCATTTGGTTAGCGATTTTTGGCCTCGGCCTATATTTTGTTTGTACCTTAATTTGGGGTAAAAAGCGGCAAACGTTGGCTTGGCCTAAGGTGCTTGAGGTCTTGGGACTTTGCTTAGGATTAAATTTGTTTACCACCTATTGTATTTCGCCCCTTTCTTTAGCCCAAGGACCACTCGTCTTATTGGGAGCTTTGTTAGGAACGGGATGTTTATTGGGGGCTTTACCCACTTTGATTTTATTTTTTAAGGCGATTTATGAGGATCAAAAAACGTTTCAAGCCCAATGGCAAAGCGTCCTAGCCACTTGGCGCCAAAAATTTTGGGTGATTTTGAATTTATGGCTTTTGTTATTTGGCTTAATGTTTCTTTGGGACAATCTCATAGGTGGTCCCTTATATACCGCTACTCGCTTTGATGCTCCATCTCTTTTTACCACGTTGTTGTTTTTAAAGGAACCTACGGTGTATTTAGAACTGATTTTATCCTTCTCCTTAGGAGCAGATGGTACCTATGAGCTGATTATGCTTGGTTTAATGGAAGCCCTTGGCGCCATTTTTTTAGAATGCAATATTATTTCTTGGTATGGCCAAGCCTATCAAGAGGCAATCGTCCAACGTTACTCATAAAGCTTAAAGAATAAAAAAGGAAGTCTTATTTGGGTCAAAAGACTTTCTTTTTCTTTTTTTCCAATTCTTAACGTATAAAAATTAAGCCTATTTGGAGGTGAGTTTATGGATTCATGGCATGGAATTTCATTTACAGCTACCCAAAAAAAATTTTTAAACCAGCGTCATATTGCTTCATTAGAGGCTTTGCTTCATACCTATCCCTTACGGTATATTCAAATTCTTCCTTTTGAAGAGTGGCATTCTGGCCAAGAAGTACTCTTTGAAGGACTCGTGTGTAGTGTATCGAGTAGTCAGCGAATTTCCAAAGGACGCATTGCCACAAAGGCCATTGTTATGGTCAACGATACCCCTTTGGAAGTCACTCTTTTTACCTATGGCTATTTTCCAAAACTAGAGATAGGACGCTCTTTAACGGTGTGTGGATATTATCAAGGGGCCAAAGCGGTACGAGCGTCTTGGACCAGTCTCATTCCTCTCGACTCACAAATGCAGCTTTATCCCATTTATTCTCTTCCCCTCAAAACTAGACGCGATACTATGCTGCGTTTGGAAAAAAAGGCTTTACAAAAAGTGGAGAGTTTACCCGATCGCGTGCCAAACTACTTGCGCGAGCGCTATCGCTTATATCCTTTATCCAAAGCCTTACAAGCCGTTCATCGCCCGCAAAATGAGAAGGATTTGTATCAAGGCATTCGTGCTTTAAAATATGAAGAATTTCTCAGCTTTCATTGCGCTCGACTATGTCAATCCATTCATGTACCCAAAAAGGGGCGTATCTTTGATCAAGCGCTCGTAGAGGCTTTTATTGAGCAATTGCCCTATCCTTTAACAGCCGATCAACGCCAAAGTTTGGATGAAATTTTAACGGATTTGCGCCAAGACCAAGCGATGTATCGCCTTTTGCAAGGCGATGTGGGATGTGGCAAAACGGCGGTAGCGGCTTGCGCTTTGTATGCCGCGAGCCTAGATCATGGCCAATGCGCTTTATTAGCCCCCACCGAAATTTTAGCCCGTCAACACGTAAACAGTTTAAAGCAATTTGGTGTCCAAGCGGCTTTGCTTTGTAGTTCACTCAAAGCCAAAGAAAAAAAAGAAGTGTTACAAGGATTGCAAGATGGTTCCATTCAAGTGGTCGTGGGGACCCACGCTTTGTTTCAACCCGAAGTGCAATTTGATCATTTAACTTTGGTCATTGCCGATGAGCAACATCGCTTTGGCGTTTTGCAACGGCGCGCTTTGATTGAAAAGGGCTACCATTGTGATGTGTTGTTAATGAGTGCTACCCCTATTCCGCGGACTGCGGCGCATTTTTTGTATGGCGATATAGATTTATCGGCGATTCATACCCTTCCTCCTGGACGAAAACCGGTTAAAACGCAATACATCCAAAGCAATTCCATGAAACCTGTGTTAGGGCGTATTTTAGAAGCCATTGAACAAGAAGGCCGCCAAGTGTATGTGGTGTGTCCAGCCATTGAAGACAATCCCGAAGAAGGATTGGCTGCGGCCCAAAGCATTTATGATGGCATGCAACAAGTTTTAGGCGGCCGCTTTCAAATTGATTTATTACACGGAAAGATGAAGAATACGCAAAAAGAGGAAATTATGGCGCGCTTTAGCCAAGGGCAAACCCACATTTTAGTAGCGACTACCGTGATTGAAGTGGGTATCGATGTAGCCAATGCCACTGTAATGGTGATTTATGATGCCCATCGCTTTGGCCTTTCGGCCTTGCATCAATTACGAGGTCGATGTGCAAGAGGAAGCGTTCAAGGAGAATGTTATTTGTTATCGCCAAGTAAAAATAAAGAAGCCATTCAGCGGCTTCAAAAATTAGAAGAATTAGACAATGGCTTTGACTTAGCCACTTATGATTTAAAAATGCGCGGTCCTGGGGATTTACTGGGAACCCGTCAATCGGGTCTTCCCGCTTTTATTTTAGGAGATGCCACAAAAGACTTAGCTATGATGGAGTGTTGTGCTAAGGATGCCAAAGAAATCTTAGATCACCCAGAAAACCCTGCTCATCATGCGATGCTTGCGGCCCTTCGCCAAGGATTGGCGAATCCTTCTATTGACTAAATTTTATATCTTGATCACTTTCGCAATGCGTTTTCTTAAAAAGTAGGCTTCTTTGTCATGGTTTTGACATTCGTGTTCATAAAGAAGCGCTTTGAGTAAAAAATGAGCCAGTTCAGCTTGTAAACGATCTTCTAAAATCAAATGACTCACAATTTCCTCACACTTCATTTCAAAATCCGCTTTGCTTTTAAACAATAAGGCATGAAAAGCCTCGAGCAAAAATTGGTCCCGCTCTTTGGAGTCGCTTAAAGCGTCTTTCATTTTTCGATAGCGCGCTTTGGCTTGAGCCAGTTGCCCCAGACGATAATTCGCATAAATCGAAAAAATAAGATTGCGCCCTTCATGAGCACAGCCAAAACGTTCTTCAATGCGATCGGCCTCTTCTAGGACTTGTTCATAGTCTTCTTTCATCAAATAGCACCAAAGAATGCTGTTATAAACCGAAATTCGTGGAGAGGACAATTGAAATCGTTCCACATTGTGTAGAATCGCTTTAAAACGTTCAAGGGCTGCATCGTATTCCTCCAACATTACCCAAAAAATTCCTTCCAAATTATCCAAAAAGATCATCCGAATATAGTTCATATCTTTTTGAAAAATTTCCCGTAATAGGCCAATAAGTCGATAAGTATGGGATAAATGGCAATTATGAATAGTGGAGCGAATTAAAAAATAACCCACTAAACCATGCAAGTGACGAAATACTTCACGACTCGTCATGGAAAAAAGATTGTTGACGTAAGATTCAATAGCCATGAGTTGTCCGTTGTATTCAAGCCATGCTACTTGTACGTAGTAATACACTTCTTTTAATTCCTCAGGAAAAGAAGGAAAGGCCTTTTCTAAATAGGATTGACCTTGAAAAATGGAAGCATGTAAAGTGGGGTCTTCGGCTTGCAAATCGATTAAGACTTCTAAGGTGAGCAAATAATAATATCGGTCATCAAACGTTTGATGACGATCAAAGTGATAGGTTAAAAATTCTTGATAAACCGCTTCTTGTTCGTTGATGTCGTAAAAATAACAGGCGGTAATGAAGCGTTGAATAAGAGCTATAATTTCTGGAATGTTTTTTTGAAACGTTTCCTGATAGGAAGCGTTCATAAAATACATTCCTTTTTTTAAAGCCGCTAAAGAAAACTTGCGTATACCTTGTTCCGCTTCCCACATCGTGCCTTTAGAAACTCCAATAGCTTGAGCGACGGCTTCAAGAGAATAACCACGCTCTAAACGAACTTGCCGAAATAAGCAACCATATAAGGTTTGGATTTCTTTTTTTTTGATCTCTTTAAAAGAAGGATTGGATTGTCTTTTGATGTCCATAGGTCCATGTTGGCCCATTTTGGGCGCTGTATTGGGATAAACTTTTTCTATTTTGGATCCTTTTAAGTCTTTGGCTTTTAGTTTACCTCTTTTTAAAAATAAAAAAGCCCAAGAACGGTCTTGAGCTTTTGTTTTTTGGAAAAAGTGAAAAGAAATTCCTTAGGATTTTTAATTCTTTTTAGAATGCGCTTGAATTTGACGCGCCATTCCAGGATCCAATTTAGCAACCTTTGCCAAAATTTTAGTCCAATTGAGGCGCCATAAAATCCAAAGAACACTTTCTTCTAAAATGGCCAATAAAGCCAATACCGCAAAAAGCATCCATGAAAGCTTCTCGAGTAAGAAAACAGAAGGAAGAAGTAAAAGCGCTCCGACCATTAATCCTATCGAACCAAGAACCACACCTAAACGCAAAGGCGAAGGAGGAAAACAAATGAGGGCCAATACCCCAAGACTGTTGAGAGCCGCTAGCCATGTGCAAATGGTTTGATATTGTTCTAAGCTCAGATCAAAAGGACCATGGATAAAAATACCATAGGCCATCATAATGCCAAAGGTAATGGCTAAGGCTCCAGGCAAGGCGCGGGAAAGTACACTGATTAAAAAATTTCCCTTGGGCCGTTTGGTATCGTTTTCGAAAGTTAAAAAGAAGGCAGGAATGCCAATACCAGCGGAAGAAATTAAAGTGAGCTGAATAGGAACAAAAGGATATACCTTCATCCAAACAACCGTTAATAAGGTGACAAAGAAAGAAAATAACGTCTTAACCAAGAATAAGGAAGCCGTGCGTTGGATATTATTAATCACGCGACGGCCTTCCAATAAAATTTGGGGTAAAGCCGAAAATTGGTCTTCCAACAACACCATCGAAGCCACTGCCATCGCCGCTTGGGCACCACTTCCCATCGCAATGGAGCAGTCGGCTTGTTTTAAAGCCATGACATCATTGACGCCGTCTCCCGTCATCGCCACCATGTGGCCTTGGTTTTGAAGAGCTTCTACCATGAGCTTTTTTTGAATGGGGGTGACGCGACCAAAGATAGAATACTTTTCCACCACTTGAGGAATTTGAGCCTCAGAAATGGTTGACATATCAATCGCTTGACCATGGACTCCTGCTTTTTGAGCGATAGCTTGTACCGTTTCCGTCATATCGCCGGAAATCACTTTTAAAGCCACATCTTGTTGGTGAAAGTAGTCTAAAATTTTCGCTGCATTGGGTCGGATTTCGTCTTCAATTAAAACAAAGCCACGCAGTTCATAATTGCCCTTTTGAAGTTTTTCGAGGGGTTTACTTTTTGCCAACACCAACACACGCAATCCTTGGTTGGCCCATTGCTCGATTTGCGCGAGTACTTTTGGATCCAAATCTTGAAATAAAAATCGATAAGCTCCCATCAAAAGCGATTCGTGTTCAAAGGAAGCCCCTGAGCTTTTCCATTCTGAGGAAAAAGGAAAGGTTTTGACAGGGCTTTGGGTGGGTTTTGTGCCTTCAATGGCTTTACGTATAGCTTGAGAGGTCAAATTGTCATCCTGTAAAGCATTTAAGATATTGGCCAAATCCACTTTCATTTCCTCTTTGCTGACTCCCAAAACGGGAACAAAATCATACACATCCATCGCCCCACTTGTGATCGTGCCTGTTTTATCTAAACAAAGCGTATCGACGCGGGCTAAACTTTCAATGCAATAGAGTTCATGAATCAATACTGCCTTACGAGCCATTTTTACCGCTGCAGTGGCTAGAGCTGTGGACGTTAAAATAATAAGTCCTTCGGGAATCATGCCAATCATGGAGGCCGTAACATTTAAAAGCGCTGCATTAAGCGAGGTCGCTTGGCCAAAGAAGTAAAGCTTACAAAATAAGAGAATACCGGCGGGAAAAATAATAATGGAACAAAATTGAATCAAGCGATCTAGAGTATCACGCAATTGGCTAGGAAACTGCTTTTCACGTTTGGCTTCTTTGACAATTGAAGCCATGTATTGGGCATTGCCCACTAAAGCAGCTTGCATCACACAACTGCCGCTCATGACAAAGCAACCACCATAAATCGTTTGGCCAGGATCGCGTTCCAAGGCATCGGATTCTCCAGTCAAGGGGCTTTCATTCACCTGACAAGCGCCCGCCCGAATGACTCCATCGCAAGGAATTTGGGCTCCAGCACTTAGCTTAACCAAATCTCCTTCCACAATGTCATCTGAAGCCAATTCCTCATACTGGCCATTGCGCAAAACGGGATACTTTTGAGCATGAACCAAAGCCAATTGATTTAAAATGCGTCGGGAATGGATTTTTTGGTATAAACCAATAACCGTATTGGAAAGCACAACCAGCATGAACAATAAGTTGCGATAGCTTCTTGTCAAAATAACTAAGAAGGCCAAAATATAGTTAACGATATTGAAAAATGAAAAAAATTCCTCGGCCACAAGCCTACCGATGGATTTTTGGGGATTGGAATCGATGGTGTTTTTGGGAGCAACCGCCACTTGGGCTTGGGTCAAGCCGGTTGCTAGATCGGTTTCCTTTTGTAAATGAATGGGTGTCATAATTTTATTGTAATAAGTCCATTCTAAAACAACCTTCCAAGCGTCTTACTTTTCCTAATCGGGAATAGCAAATTTCTTGGTAACAACTACAAGTGACGATCTTTTCCATCACTTTAAAATCAAAGGACGCACTTATTAACGCCTACTTTTGCTTTTGGCTTATATTCTTGTCTTTCTTTTAAATTTTTAAGAGCCATTTTGTTTTAAAAATTCAATATCCTGAATAGAGGTAATTTTTTGGTTGGTGAGTTCCCCTGGAATTAACCGACTTGGAATGCCAAAGACGGTTTCGATGGCCATGGCATCATCGGTTACTTCCAAATTCTTGTTTAAAACGTGTTGTAAAGCTTCTTGAATAAGAGGGGTGGAAAACGCTTGTGGAGTTTGAATGGCGCGCAAGTGAGAGCGTTTGGGAGTATAGACTACATACCCTTCTTCATTGATTTCTTTGATGGTATCCACCACTTCAATTCCTGGCACCACAGCTTGGTCCTGAGCTAGGGAATTTTTTAGACGCTCTATTAAATCGGAAGTAAAAAAAGGACGAGCCCCATCGTGAATGAATACATAGGGTAAAGTCACGAAGGAAAGACCTGAAGCCACCGATTCGGCTCGCGTGTTTCCTCCAATGGCAAAAGTGATTCGCTTGGTATCCAAGGATTGAAAAAGAGTTTGAAAAATATCCAATTCGGATGCCGCACATACCACTACGATTTGTTGACAGGCCGAATCCTCTAAAAAGCGTTCAATGGAATGTTGGACAATAGGTTTATCTTGATAAGGAAAAAGGACTTTGTTGTAGGAAAGGCCACTGCGACTTCCTTTGCCCGCGGCCACAATCACAGCTGCATAGTTCATGCCTTTAGTGTAATCGGCTAAGCTTTCTTTCACTATCTTTTGAGTCTGAAAAAAAAGGGATCTTTAGCCAAACAAGCTAAACATCCCGAAGATCCATACAACTTTTTACCTTATGGCTAACGTTGGCGATGAATCATTTCGATCCAAATTTTTCGTAAGCCACACTTGTAAGTCAATAAAACCCCCGCAATGGCTCCAATTAATCCTTGAGCAATTTCATAGGGAAGCTTCAACATAGCATATTCAAAAGTGGAATAAATAAAGATTTTGCCGAGGGTATAGCCAACCACTAAAATAACGCATCCTAAAGCGGCACCCAAAATTGCTCCATAAATGGGCTTCTTTTGAAACGTATTGTGGGCACACCAACTGATTACAAAAGCTTGTAATCCATGAACGACTAAAGACACATACATAGGGGTCGGATAAAATAAGGCATCCCCTAAAAACGATCCAAGGCCTCCAACAAGCATAGCGCCAATCGGATCAAGCAAAATGGAGGCGGTCACGATAGCAATATCACAAAGATAAAGCTTTCCACCAGGGACTGGAACACCAAAGCTCGATAACAAAATTACTAAACTCATGAACAAACCACAAGCTGTGATCCACAATACAGAATCACGGCGAGGGACGGTCAAGTTGGACCGGTTTGAAGAGGTCATCAACATAGTTTTTATTCCTTTCGTCTTCTTTTGTTTCTAGCCACTCAAATAGAGGGCTTTTTTTATGGGCCCATGATTTTGGTTTTTTATGTATGAATAAGAGTATACTCGTATCTGATATGATAAAAAGATTCAAATTTAGGAAAAAGGAGCAGACCAGATGATTAGCTATACTCTTACTTCTCCCCTCTTTCAATCGCTTTATCAAGCGATACGGCAGGACATTGAAAAAGGCGTCTTGGCAGCTGGAAGTAAATTGCCTTCCAAACGCCAATACGCCTTAGATTTACATCTTTCCCTTTCGACCGTTGAACAAGCTTTAGATGTTTTAGAACAAGAAGGATATATTTTGGCAAAACCCCGAAAAGGCTATTTTGTAGTTCCAGGAAATCAACGCCTGCGTGATGGCTTTCAACTTAAAGCTTTAGCTCAAGATGTGCCCACTCCTGACCCCGATTTTCCAGTATCGCTTTGGTTTAAAACCATGCGTTTGGTGATGAGTCGCGACCAAGATTTCTTAACCCAAACATCTCCAGCGGCGGGCAGTGCTCGATTGCGCAATGTCATTGCTCAATACCTCCATGAAAATCGTCAGATGATGGTTCAACCGCATCAAATTGTCATTGCTTCTGGAGCCCAAGAGTTGTATGCCATTTTGTGTCGGATGTTTAAACAAGATTTTCATGTAGCCATTGAAAATCCTGGTTATCCCGTAATTGAACACATTTATACTTCTTCCAATGCCAAAATTGAACGCTTACCTCTAGATGAAGATGGCATTGAGCCCAATGCCCTTTTTCAAGCAACAAGTCGATTTCTTCATGTATCGCCTTTTTCAAGTTTTCCCGCAGGGATTATGGCCTCTGCTGCGCGTAGACGGCTTTACCTTTCTTGGGTTCAAAAACAAAATGGGTATTTAATTGAAGACGACTACAATTCCGAATTTTTTCAACATGGACCAGTTTTACAAACGCTCTATGCCATGGATTCCACCAATCGAGTCATTTACCTGAATACTTTTTCGAAGTCTCTTTCCCCTTCCTTACGTCTAGGCTACATGGTGCTACCAGAATCGTTGGTGGAACAATACGAAAAAACCGCTGGGAAATTGGCCTGCACCGTTACGATGCTAGAACAATTTACCCTAGCGGAATTTATTGAAAATGGGAGTTTTGAACGATTGATTGTTCGCCGTCGGCGTCATCAAAGAGGCGCATCAAAAAGGGTATTGGGCAATTCAGCCGTATGCCACGATTGATACACTACATTGCTTTTGGGATCTTGATAAGCTTGGGTGAAAAATTCAAAAAATTCACCAGGAGTGTTGATGCCTTTTGGTAAAGCGTATTGGTTGCGATCCAGTTCATGCAACAAGCTAGAGGTAAACAAAGAGCAGTTATTACCCAAAACCCAATACGTTTTCCAAATTCCTTTCCGGAATTTATAAAACTTACTTCCCGTTCGCCAATACAAGCGACAAGTGTAATCACTTTGTAGCTTTTCAAAGTTTTCTTTGGTCATGGCTTCTCGAGAAAGAGGACAATACCAACGATAGGTTTCTTGCTCAATTTGGTCCAATAATTCTTGAAGATGTTTTTCTTGATCTTCTGTTAAATGAATGCCAAATTCAAAGATCGTACTGTCTTCATAGACACACGAATTGTTGACATAAATTTCCATCGGGACGGTAAATAAAATGCCAGGTCCAAGAGTTCGAAACATCTTCTCTTCCGCTACATCATAGTTACCATACGAATACATGATGCCTTTATAGGAGAAGGTCATATGACCGACTTGGTGGTCACCAGTAAGTCCTGTATGAACAAATACTCGTAAATTAATGGGTTCATTGTTTTTATAGGCATCGAAAGGGAAAGAATCCACATCCATTTTCTTTTTGTGGGCTAAGCGCAAAATAATGGCTGGTCCAGCCGCTACTACATAAACCGGTAAAGCATTCCAATACCGAAATGACCAAGTGCGTGAACCAGAATGACTTTGAAAGACATATAACTCGGCAATGAGTTGTAACCCTTGATAAATAAAGTAGCAACCAATACTGATTTGTAACAACTCAACATCTTCTTTGGCATTGGTTAAAAGCACAATTCCAAACACCAATCCAGCCAATCCAATGAGTAAAAAAGGAATCCCCGTTTTGGACTTTTCTTTTAAATCCATGATCCCTTCAATCATTAAAATGGCTCCTGTACCAATCATGTACCAGCCAAAGAGTACCGAAACAAAGACGACGCCTTCCGCTCGATACCCCCATAAAAAGCCTGCTAAAACGCCTGCTACAATTCCTTTCAACAATTCCATGACGTTTTTTAACTTCCAGGCTTGCCACAGCAATAACAGGGCGGAAACGGTACATAAAATGGACAAGGCAATCATCAATCCATCGGCCAATCGATAAGGAAACAAAAGACAAAATAGGCCAAAGACAATCAAAACCAGCCCGCCAATCCATTCAAGCTTTTCTTGTTGTTTTAACTTCATATCCTTATTTTTCCATAGAAAAAGGGAATTTATTTTTGAGTGCCCGAAAAGCCCCATAAAAATCACAAACTTTTAAATAGAAAAAGTTGACTTTTTTCCGCCTTGTAATGGATACACTTCTATAGTTTTTAGATCTATTTATTTCATTTGATTTTCAGTTTCGTTTAGTCCAGAAAAAAACTCCTACAGGCCAACAGTTTCTGTAGGAGTTAAGAGTGAAGATAAGCTTTAAGTAGAATTAATTCTCTTCAGAATCGGTTAATCCATACCAAGCGGTTCCTTCATAGGTCCACCCTTGTTTTACCAATTCATCGCGTTCCAATTCATTCACAGTGTAATGATGAGAACCTGCACCTTGCGCATAAGGATTGTAAAGGCGATGGAGAAGAATGATGTTTTCATCTTCCG
>CAYMGC010000003.1:0-1656 GCA_964389885.1 uncultured Erysipelotrichaceae bacterium
ACCTGAAGCATCCGTCTTGTTTGATATTTCCAAGCCATACGCCATAAAGCCCATCCTAATAAGGAAACATACCAAAAAGGTGGATAGGTGGTGATGGTACACCATTGCCATGACCAAGAAAGCTTTTGAAAGACATTCCATACAAAAAGTCCATACGTTTCATTAAAAAGGCCAGGTAAAGTTACTAAAACAGCCCATCCAAAAATGGAACGCATCCATAAGAATCCTCCTAATAAAACCAAGTTAAGTTGACCAAGTAGAGCAATTTGGCAAAAGGAACACCAAAAAATTTGCATGGCTTTTTTTCCTAGAGGATTGAATTGATAGTGAGTAAAAAAGGAAAGACCAGCTGGTAAAATAAATCCCATGCTTCGCGCTCCATAAGGATTGAGTAAAAGAAAAGTACTAACTTGAAACGACCAGCGCTCATTCCAATTCGAAAACAAGCCTCGTCCAAGTTCAAACACCAATAAACGAAGAGAGCTTTCATTAAAAGGAAAAAATATCCATAAAAGGCCTTGCCAAATAAAAATGAGTTTACGAACGGTTTGAGCTAAAAAGCGTCGCTCCAAACGCTTTCTAAGTACACTCGTTAAAGCCATCATGGGAAATCCTAAAGCCGCCAGAGGTGTTTCTACAGTAGTAATTCCATAAAAAAGCCACTGATAAAAAGGAAAGGATTGTTTTTGCTTAATCCATTGCCATATTCTACGTCGCCAAGAAGGTTGATAGGTTTTTAAGTGTTCCACTTCCTGAGCATTTTGATAAATTCCTCTTTGATTTAAAAATTGCTGAAAACAAAAGAGGCCAGAATTATGAATGGAGTGGATCGTTTGAAAATTTGAAAGATATAACTGGTCGCCAAGATCTACATTTGTTTCATAGACCAAAACTTGGCTCCGACCTTTTTGGGCTAAAGAATAATTAGAGCGAATGGAAATTACTTCATAAATTCCTTCTTGAGCTGGTGGGGAAGTGTGAAACCACAGGCTTACCATTAAGATTCCACTCATTAAAAACCAAATAAAAATAGTTTTGTAAGAACCAAAGCGAAACCAAAGAAAAAGACAATACAAAAAACTGAAGGAAAGACCATATTTCCAAGAGGAAAATTGAGCCATTAAAAAAAGACTAAGGCTATTGACAATCCAAAAGGCTGGAGAAGGGAAAAAAGAAGTCCAAGACCACTTTTTTTCCTTTTTTCTTTTAAAGAGCCAAATAGGGCTTAAGCTTTTCAAATTTTTTTTCGCCAATTCCTGGTACCTCCATCAACTGCTCCAAACTTTGAAACGAATGGTTTTGGCGATAGTCTAAAATTTTTTGCGCTGTGCTTTCTCCAACACCAGGTAAGGTGAGCAATTGTTCTTTAGAGGCTGTATTTAAAGAAATGCAAGGACTCGTTCCATCCGCTTTTTTTTGACCAATAACAATAATTTGTCCCGGTTGGACTTCTTGTTGTAAGGAAAAAGGAGAAAGATCAGCCATTTCGTTTGCTCCTTGAGCCGCACTAATTAAATCTTGAAGCTGGGCCCCATTTTTTAAGGTGTATACTCCTGGTTCTAAAACTGCTCCTTTAATTTCAGCTTGAATGGTATCTGGAGCTTGACGTTCTAAAGACATAGGAGTAATACGGCCAAGCATCGAAAAGCCAAAGAG
>CAYMGC010000003.1:1756-8449 GCA_964389885.1 uncultured Erysipelotrichaceae bacterium
GGAACAGGCTTTTTTTGAATCATGGAAATTAAAGTATCCGCACAAAGTTTTCCAGCTAATTCGTTTTCAAAACGAATGGTGGCTAAAGAAGGGGAAAGAAGTTCGCTCATTTCATATCCCCCAAATCCTATGATGGAAACGTCTTCTGGAACTTGCAATCCGCGCTCCCGAACTTCTTTATAACAAGCTAAAGCGATTAAATCTGTAGCACAAATAAACAAATGGGGAACATGGTCATCGAGAACCTTACGAACAAGCTCTCGAGCTTGGGGATAGGAAAAGGTGGTTTCAGCAATTTGAAGTTTTTTAACGCATGCATCTTCCGAAAGCCCCTTTAATACTCCATTTCGCCGAATTTTTCCCACCGCTTCATCTTGTTCATTTACTCCAATATAAACAATATCCGTATGGCCCTTTTGACGGGCATATTCTCCAACTGTGCGCCCGGCTGCGAAATCATCATAAATAATGGAAATTCCTTTAGAAAAATTTTGTCCCATAGTTAGAAAGGGAATGGGAGAAGAAGTCTGAAGACGTTGATGTTCCGCGCTAATATTGGTAGCAATCAAAACAATTCCCGCTACACGTAAGGAACGTAAATATTCAATGGCGGTAATTTCTCGCTCTGGTAAATGATCTGTTGTAACGATAAGACAAGAATAGTCTTTTTCACGTAAAGCATTATCCATTGCTGTAATTAAACGACCAGTCGAAGTTGAAATCATGGTAGGGGCAACAACCCCAATCGTGTGAGTTTTTTTGGCTTTTAGGTTTTGAGCGGCCGCACTTGGCTCAAAACCAGTTCGTTCGACAACTTTTCGAATTTTTTCTTTGGTGTCTTCTTTTACATATCCCCCATTGAAATAACGGGAAATAGTACTTTTTGATACTCCCGCTTCTTGGGCAATATCCGCCATAGTCAGTTGTTTTAGAGAAGTCAAAAGGAAAACCTCACTTTATTTAAAAAAGAATTGGAAAAAGCCACGGTAAACGTGGCTTCAAAAGGCATTTTATAGAGATGAAACCAGTCTATTTTTCAGTGGCGAAAAATTCTTGTGCTTGTTCCAAAGTGGGCATAGCAGGAATAGCTCCCGATTTACGGACGGTTAAAGCTGCTACGCCATTTGCAAATCGTGTAAAATCAGCCAATTCATTCAAACTCAATTCGTCTAATGATTTATCCGCATTCGCAACTTGTACGAGCATCGCACTCCAAAATGAATCTCCAGCTCCATTGGTATCGGCCACTTGGCTTTTAAATCCAGGAACAATTACCGATCCCTCTTTATTGGCAATTAAAGCTCCTTTGTCTCCAAGCGTTACGGCAACTACTTTAACACCTTGGTCAATTAAAGACTGGGCAGCTCCTTTAGGATCTTCAATATCGGTAAGTAAATTGGTTTCCTCATCCGAAATTTTCATAATATCGGCTTTATCAATTAAAGAGCGCATAGCTTGAATGGCCACGGGTTCATTCATCCAAAGACTTTCACGATAATTGGGATCATACGAAATAATGACTCCATTATCTTTAGCTAGATCAATAGCTTTGTAGGTGGCAGTTTTCGAAGGCTCATGGGTTAAAGATAGAGACCCAACATGGAAGATTTTAGAGTTTTTGATCAAATCTTGGTCCATTTCTTCAAAAGTCATTTGAGTATCAGCTCCTGGCTTACGGGCAAAGGAGAATTGTCTTTCTCCCTCTGGTCCTACGCTTACAAAAGCCAGAGTGGTAAAGACCGTATCATCTTGCACCAAATTGGAGACATCTACTCCTTCGGCATCTAATACTCCTTTTAATAAACTTCCATGCATATCATCGCCAATTTTTCCAATAAACGAGGCGTTACCACCAAGACGTTTTACCCCTACCGCCACATTAGCAGGAGCTCCTCCTGGATGTTGGGCAAACAGTTTCGTCCCACTTGGGGTAAGTCCAGTATCAGTAAAATCAATTAAAATTTCACCAAAGGTGCAAATATTATTTTTTTCCATGAGAACTCCTTTTTTTATACACGAATCGAATTTAAATGCGTGCTTATACTTATTTGAGTGTACTAAATATTTTAGAAATCGCTACCAAAAAAAGGATAAGCTTACCGCTTATCCTTTCATGATTTTAGAGAAATTTATTCTTGGACTTGCGGATCTTCTTTTTCTAATTTTTCTTCGATGACAAAACCACCAAGAGTATAGGCCATTCCTGTCAATGGAACGTTGGTGCAAAGGATTGGTTTAAGTGCTTCATCGAAAAGTCGAGTCGTTAACGCTTTTTGACCATCATTTAAGAAAATTTCCAAAGAAGAGGTATCCGAATAAATACGAATATTTTCAATGGATTCCACTTTCACATGACGAACATCGCGGCCATGTCCGCTTTTTCCAAGAGTGAGGCTAAAAATTCCAGTTTCTTGATCATAGGCTAGTTTTACATCTTCGCGAAAGGAAAGAGTAAAAGAAACATTAGCTTGAGGAATCAAGATACATTCTAAAACCCGAGTCGGAAATTCCAAACATTGGTTAGCCTCTAAATGAATGGGAATTTCTTCTTGACGTAAGGCTTCGATTTCTTCGATAGGATTTTGATAGATCGTACCATCTTTCCATGTTAAAACCCGAGGTAAGGTCAGAGCATGTTGCCAATTTTTTTCAATGGTAGGATTGTTATCATAATCTACTTCAGGAATACCCATCCAACCAATTAAGATCCGTCGTCCCTTTTCATCTAAAAAACTTTGGGGAGCATAAAAATCAAAGCCATTATCGAGTTCATGAAAATCGCCCACTTGTTGATCATGATCTAAATCGTGATTGGCTTCGAACCAACCATTTTGATAGAGATTCTCATATAAAATGCCTTGCGTTGGAACACCTTGAGGACAGGTAATAAGGATTAAATGTCCATCAAGATCAAATAAATCTGGACATTCCCACATATAGCCAAAGGATCCTTTAGGAGTAATGGTAGAGCAAGGAGTCCAGTTTTTTAAGGTTCCATCGCCCTTAAACACTTCTACTTGTCCTTTTGAATCTTTCGTTCTAGCTCCTAAAACCATATAATCTTGCCCATTTTGGGTATAGATCTTAGGATCGCGCACATGACAGGAGAGATAGGCTGGATAATCCGCATTGCGCAATAACACTTCTTTAGGAGTAAAATGAATCCCATCTTTGCTTTGAGAATGCAATACCCAATGAATTCGACCATCGTTGATATAGTCATAATCTCCTGGCAATTTATTATTGCCAGTAAAGAAAAGATGCATTAAACCATCTCGTACTACAGCTGATCCGGAATAAGAACCTTTTCCATCACCAAGGGTATCCGGAACGAAGGGATCATCCATTTCTTGATAATGAATAAAGTCTTTGGTTTGATAATGTCCCCAGCCGCGATGATCGTTTCCTAAAGGATTACCAGGCGTGTATTGATAGAAAATATGGTAATTTCCTTGAAACTCACATAAGCCATTGGGATCATTCAGCCAACCAACTGGAGGCATTAAATGGTAGGAAAGCCGATTGGGATCGGCTTTCACTTCATTTCTTTTTTCAAGTGATTGGGCTTGGGAAAACTCGTTTCGAACTGAAGAATACATAACAAATTTCCTTTTAACCTTTTTAGGCAGCACTATTTGTTTTCATCATATCATCACCAGGCTGAACGGATCCTTGTTGCACAATCTCAAAAGGAATGCCATTCGTAATGACCACTGGAGTTTCAATAGGACAGCCTGCTTCCTGAATCGCTTTGAGATCAGCGCTCAATAAGGGTTGTCCGGCTTTAATTTTTTCTCCTTGGCTTACAAAGACTTCAAAGGGTTTGCCTTCAAGATTTACTGTGTCCATACCTACATGAATCAAGAGTTCGGTACCTGAATTTGATTTTAAACCGATAGCATGTTTCGTTGGAAAAACCAACATAACTTCACCATCCACTGGAGAATATAAAACACCATCATTTGGAGTAATAACTATGCCATCTCCCATCGCTTTGCTAGCAAAAACAGGATCGCCACACTCTGTAATTGGTTTTACACTGCCTTTAAAAGGAGCATGAATCACATTGGGATCCGAATTTGCAACTGATACAGAAGTTGGAAGGGCAACAGAAGAAACCGTATTAGAAGCAAAGGTTGATTCTGTAGAAATAGGAGCCTTATCTGCAGCTTTTTTAGATTCTTTTTTACCTTCTGGATATTTCTTCATGAAAAAGATAGTCAAAGCGAAAGCTGTAGCCATAGATAAGGCTAACCCAATAAAGAAATTCCCCCAACTTTGTGGAGCAATAGAGATAAAGCCAGGTAAACCGGCTGCTCCTAAAGCAAGTGCTAAGGTTTTGGTTCCCGCACACCAAGCGGACCCTACCGCAGACCCAATAATGGCTGCATAGAAGGGGTATTTCAATTTTAAGGTAACACCAAACATCGCAGGTTCAGTAATACCAAGTAAAGCGGAAACGCCAGACGCTGAGCAAATGGATTTCAGTTTTTCATCTTTGGTCATCAATAAAACCGCAAGAACAGCCGCGCCTTGCGCTACGTTATTCATAGAAGCGGTGGGGAAAATAAACGATCCGCCAGTCGTTTCGGCTGCAGCAATTAATTGTGTTTCAATCGCAGAGAAGGAATGATGCATTCCCGTGATTGTAATGGGAGCATACAACAAACCGAAAATCGCTCCACCAATAAAGCCAAGGGTGGAATACAACCAAGAAAGACCCATAGCCAATAAATCACCAGCAGTTCTTAAAATTGGACCTACAAATAAGAAAGTTAAAACAGCTGTAATTAAAACGGAAAGTAAAGGAGTCGTTAAGTTATCTAACCAACTAGGTGTCACTTTATGTAAACGTTTTTCAATGTTGGCTAAAATCCACGAAACAGCCAATACAGGAAGAACCGTTCCTTGGTAGCCAATCGCTTGAACTTCTAAGCCAAACCAACCCCAAGTAGGTATTTCAGTAGCACTAGCTAGAGAATAAGCATTGAGCAAGTCAGGATGAACCATGATCATTCCCATAGCGGCTCCTAAATATTCATTTCCACCAAATTTCTTTGTGGCGGAAAATCCAATTAAAACGGGTAAAAAAGTAAATGGAGCATTGGCACATAAGTTAATGAATGCAGCCAATCCCGCAAAATGAGGCATTTCATCGATAAGAGATTTGCCAGGGAAAAATAAACCAGTTGCGGTTAAAACATTGTTAATTCCCATCAAAAGACCACCTGCTACGATGGCAGGAATAATGGGAACGAAGATATCCGATAGAACTTTCACCCCACGCATAATCACATTGCCTTCTTTGGCATTCGATTGCTCTTCTTTTGGGGCTGCTCCTGCTTGAAGACCTGTTTCTTTGAGAACTTCATCGGTTACTAAATTAACAGTTCCAGAACCAAGAATGATTTGATATTGATCATTGGCTAAGAATACGCCTTTGACTTGATCCACATCCGTTAAAGCTTCCTCATTTACCTTGTCATAGTCTCTTAAACGTAAACGAAGACGAGTGGCGCAGTGCATGGCAGAAATGATATTTTCCTTTCCGCCAACATCTTGAATGATGTCTTTAGCGATCTGGTTGTAATCCATTCTCTTTCTCCTTGTGGTGTTTGTCTTATGGCCAGTAAGGCAAACAGATAAAGAACCGGTTCGGGAAATAGGAAATGAAAGCCTTCTTTAAGAGGTAGAAAAATACTCTCAGTTTCCGATCTCTTTCATAGCCAGAATATTGTGGAATCGGTTTCATGTCAATATACTTTAGATTTTTTATTTAATTTAAAATCCAAAGTATGAAAGCGATTTTTTATCTTTTTTCTTTTTTAATTTTCCTAAAAAATCCCTTCAAAAATATGTGAACGGTTCCATAATTTGATCTCGAGCCAAAAAAAAACTCGCTTTAAGCGAGTTTTTAATTTAATTTTCCATAGCTTGGTTAACAAAATCCAATACACCTTGTACACTTCGTTGGCCAGCCGATTCCGCGACCAAGCTACCATTTTTAAAGAAGGTCAACGTTGGAATGGATTCTACATTGTATTCGTTGGCAAGATTTTCAAAAGTATCAATTTCGGTGCGCGCCACAGCTACATGTTTGCTTTCCAATAAGTGACTCGCTTCTGCTAAGTCTGGGGCAAACGCTTTGCAATGAGGACACCATGAAGCATAAAACTCCATTAATACATCCGGATTGTTCTGAATCGTTTCCTCAAAATCTTCTACACTACGAATTTCATGAACCATACATGTCCCTCCTTTGGAACACTTTTATTTTAAAAAGAAGAAGAGGAAGAAGAAAATAAGATGCTTTTTTTTCTAAAAGAAATATCCACACCGATTCTTAAGGCTAAGTTTTAAGGAAAGTTTAGTCTTCAAATAACACGAAATCGGTCTTTGCCGCCCCACAATATGGACAAGTCCAATCTTCAGGTAAATCAGCAAAAGGTGTTCCAGGGGCAATTCCATTTTCTGGATCTCCAATGGCTGGATCATAAATATATCCACAAAGACTACATTGATATTTTGGACTCAGTGTTATTACTGGGATGATAATTTCCACTTCAGCCTCTTCAACTTTTGAAGAGAGCGGTTCAAAGTCCGATTTTGTAGCCCCACAATATGGACAAGTCCAATCCTCAGGTAAATCAGCAAAAGGTGTTCCAGGGGCAATTCCATTTTCTGGATCTCCAA
>CAYMGC010000003.1:8549-36874 GCA_964389885.1 uncultured Erysipelotrichaceae bacterium
TCAGGTAAATCAGCAAAAGGTGTTCCAGGGGCAATTCCATTTTCTGGATCTCCAATGGCTGGATCATAAATATACCCACAGAGACTACATTGATATAAAGGACCTAAATCCTGTTCAGTAGCTTTGGTTAATTCAGCTACCAATAAAGGCAATACCTCATTCAGATCGCCTACAATTCCATAATCTGCTGCTTTAAAAATAGGCGCATTTGGATCCGTATTGATTGCCACAATGGTTTTTACTTTTTCAATTCCTTTTAAATGTTGTTTGGCCCCAGAAATTCCTGCTGCAATATATACATCCGCTTGGTTTGCCTTTTGACCGGATAAGCCAATAAAGCGATCCATACCAATAAAGTGATGAACTTCTGCAGCAGGACGACTTCCTCCCAATACAAAGCCTAATTTTTCGCAGAGATTGGCTACTTTCTGCGCATTATCTAGGGTTTCGACCCCCTGACCAATTCCAATAATTTTCTTGGCCATCGAAATAGGGGTATTGGGATCTTCTTGAATGGAAAGATCTATTTCGTTTTTCAAAATGGAAGCCAGCTTTTTGACCGAATCCTCAAGCGTTAATTCATCGATCAATTGTTGCTTACGATTGCTTTCTACTACTTGAGCTTGGGCCTCTTTTTTAGCAGCTTTTTTCAATTTGCCAAGAATATGACTAGCAATTACCACTTTTTGAATTTCATTGGTTCCTTCATAAATTGTGGTAATTTTGGCATCGCGATATCGCCGCTCTACTCCCATTCCTTTAAGATAACCACTGCCACCAAAAATTTGAAGCGCATCATTGCACACTTCTAAAGCAATATCAGAAGCGTAAAGTTTAGCCATAGCAGCATTCATGGAATACGGTTCATGATTTTCTTTCATTTCTGCTGCTTTATAGACCAAAAGGCGAGCGGCTTCTAATTTAGTAGCCATTTCAGCCAGTTTAAAGGAAATGCCTTGATTGACACCAATAGGGGCGCCAAATTGTTCGCGTTCTTTGGCATAGGCTAAAGCTTCTTCATAAGCCCCTTGAGCAATGCCTAAAGCTTGGGCAGCAATTCCAATACGACCTCCATCTAGAGTGGCCATGGCAATTTTAAATCCTTGTCCTTCCAAGCCCAATAAGTTTTCTTTTGGAACTTTTACATTTTTAAAATGAAGTTCTGCTGTAGAAGAAGAACGGATCCCTAGCTTATTGTAATGGTCTGAGAAACTAAAACCATCCATCCCTTTTTCTACAATAAAAGCGGAAATTCCTCGTGTCCCTTTTTCTGGATTGGTTGAAGCAAAAACTACATAGGTATCGGCAATAGGAGCATTGGTGATAAAAATTTTCTTGCCATTGAGTACATAGTAATCGCCTTCCAACACGGCCGTGGTTTGGGTCCCCGCTGCATCGGATCCAGCGTTTTCTTCGGTTAAGCCAAAAGCGCCCAGCTTTTGGCCAGAAGCTAAAGGCTTTAAGTATTTTTCCTTTTGTTCTTCTGTTCCAAAGGCCGCAATAGGATACGTCCCAAGAGAAGTATGGGCTGAAAGAATCACTCCAATTCCTCCATCCACCCGTGAGAGTTCTTCTACGGCAATGGCATAAGACAAGACATCGTCTCCGGCTCCATCATATTCTTTTGGATAAGGAAGTCCCATTAATCCAGCGTGTTGCATTTTTACTACAAATTGATGAGGAAAAGCATTGTTTTCGTCTAGCTCAAGGGCGATGGGTGGAATGTTTTCCTCAGCAAGACTGCGTACTCGTTGACGAAATTCTTCATGTTGTGAGTCCAATTTAAAATTCATACTGTCCACTCCTTTCTATTTTTAATTGATGTCCGCTTAATTTCAATTTTATCGTTATATTTTCGAAAAGAAAACGTTTTCAATCAAGGAATGGAGAAATTATAAAAAAAGACTGCTTCAAAAGGCAGTCTAAGTTACAAAAAATTTATTTGGCTTGGGCAGCATCGATGAAGTTCATCAATGATTTTTCATCCATGTAACCAGCCGTAGCCAATACAGGTTTTCCTTCTTTAAAGAAAATTAAAGTTGGAACGGATTGTACGTTAAAAGCACTCGCTAAAGCTTGTTGCTGATCAATATCAACTTGTGCGATTACCACTTTACCATCCAATTGAGTGGCTACACTTTCCAAAACAGGATGTAACATTTTGCAAGGACCACACCAAGTAGCAAAAAAATCGATAAGAACAGCAGGTTGGCTGGCTACAAGTTCTTTAAACATATCCACAGATTCAATTTGACGAATAGACATATAAGATTCCCTCTTTTCATGTTTAGTGTAACGAAAAGAAAAAGCCGAGGCATTTTTTTTGCCCGGCTCGAAAGGGGATGTTTTGTCTTAATGTTTACTATGGAGAAGCTCTAAAAGGGCTTGAGATTCATCTTCAATGGTCTCAGAGGATTCCTTTAAAAAAGGGCCTTCCATAGTGATTTGAACTTTTTCATTTGGAACCGATTGAGTAGAGCTAGTTGAATGTTTAGCTTGAAGACGAGTTTTTTGTAATTCACGTTGCGCCATCACTTCGGCTAAATAATCATTAAAAATTTTATAAACGGAAGCAACTAAAGGTACCCCTAAAATCATTCCTAATACTCCAAATAAAGAGCCTCCAATAACAATCGTCATCATCACGAAAATGCCTGGCAAACCTACTTTATTTCCAACTACTCGAGGAAAGAAAATATTGGATTCAATTTGTTGAATGACGCATAGAAAAATTAAAAAGATTAGGCATTTTGAAGGAGAAACGGTAAAGATAATAAAAGCACCAATTCCACCACCAATAAAAGCACCAACCATCGGAATCATATTGATAACGCCTACTAAAATGCCAATCATCGTGGCGTAGGGTAGCCGTAAAATTAACATTCCAATGATACACATCGTAGATAAAATACAAGCCTCAATAATTTCACCCATAATGAATGATTTAAAAGACTGATTAATGATACGCAAATTCCGGGTTAAATGAACACGATGTTCAGGAGCCATAAATAAATCGGTAAGGGTGTAATAGCCTTTGACAAACCGTTCTTTATCCGAAAGAACATACGAGGCAAAGACAATAATTAAGAATAAATTGACAATGCCTCCAACCAGTGAAGAGACAATGTTCATGGTATTGCTCATTACATTGGTTTGAATCGACCCCTTTGTAATGAAATTGATAATCGTTTCGGTAGTTTGCTTCCAATCGATTTCAACATTTTTAAACATCTCTTCCAAATAGGGATAGCGTTTTAACAATTCATGAAACAAATTATCCAAGGTAGAGAAATAACTTGGAGCTTCACGGGTTAGCATTTTAAGCGCATTGATCATGTTTGGAATGATGATCGATAAAACTAAGATAATGATCAACAAAGCGACCAGAAATGAAACCGTCAAAGCGAAAGACCGCGCATGTTGTACCAAGAAAGGTTTCTTAGACTTGCGAAGAAGTCCTTCTACGGGATCCATGATTAAGTTTAAGATAAAAGCCAATGCGGCTCCTCCCAGTAATGAAGAAACAGCACGCAGTAAAAAGTTAAATCCACTAACTACTTCGGAAAAATTAATGATAAACAAGATAGCTATAACAATAATAATGCCTGCCATCCAAAGGGTTTTGTACTTACGAAATAGCTTCATTAGTATTTTGGGGCGACCCTAGGAAAAATTTTGACCTGAAAAATATTGTTTTAAACAATACAATCCAGCTACCAAACAAAGAGCAGATCCCAAAAGCCAAGCAATACTTCCGCGAAACATGGCTACAAGAGAAAAAGCGGTTCCTAAAAAAAGAAAAAGCAAAGTAAACCAGCCTGCGTTTTTTTGGTCTATTTTTTTCATGGTTCGGCCACAATCCTTTCATTCCATACTCTATGGTATCATTAGAAATTTTTAATGCAGAAAAATAAACTCAAAGGAGCTAAAAAATCGTTTAAACGTATCTTTATTTTATTTTTGATCTTAAAAAGTTTAGATCTAGAATGGATGACTTAAATCATGTATCGCTTTTAAAGCAAAACAAGCTTCATTCAGTATTTAACTGATTTTTTAAGAAATTTCTCCTACAATGTTGTCCGATAATAAACCATCTGACAAAAGAGGAAAATTCCTAGAAAGGAGAACTTCGTGGTGCCAGCCAACCCAAATTCTTCAAAAAAAAGGACCAAAAAACGAAAAGCAACAAAATCAAAACGAAAAACGAAGCGGCTCCACAAGCCTTCAAAGTTCTCTATTTTTTTGCTTGGTTTACTGTTAGCCTTTTCTATTTTTTGTTCGTTTTTAATTTCTTTAAAGTCCAGTTCCCAATCATCACATGCCCTAACACAACATGAATTAACTTCTTTAATTGCTTCCACTGCAATGAAGTATGGAATTGCGGATCATCTCAATGAATTGGAAGCAATTGTAGCGGTGGAATCGAATGGTCAATCAGAAGATGTTTTCCAATCAAGTGAATCTTTAGGTCTCCCTCCTAATAGTTTAGGAGTCTATGATTCCATTGAACAAGGAGTAAAGTATTACAAAGAACTCCTAGATAAAGCCGAGCGGCTAGGAATCGATCAAGATTCCGTTTTTCAAGCCTATAATTATGGAAGTGGTTTTTTAGATTTTATTGCCGTTAATGGGGGAAAATATACACCGGAATTAGCCCAAGAGTTTTCTCGAATTTATTCTAGTGGACGCATCGTTTCCTATCCAAATCCCATTGCCATTCAAGAAAATGGGGGATGGAGATATGATTATGGCAATATGTTTTATGTTCAACTTATTCACCAAAATCTTCCAACCGAGTGATGACCATATAAAAAGCGCCGAGCTTTCGCCTTGGCGCTTTTCTTTTTAAGTCCTTTCGCTATTTATCGCTTCCTCAATCCTCCATGGGAAGGAAAAATTGATCATAATCTTCTTCGTAGTCATATCCACTATAGACAGAATCAAATGGTTGCAAATCTTGGGGTTCACGATATCCATACGGATCATCATAAGTTATGTTATAGGAATTTTCTTCTTGAGATTCTTCCACTTCACTTGAATTGCGCCGTGAAGATTTTGACTTTGAGGATTGAGAAGTCGAGTTTTTGAGATCCTCTTGTGACGTGAAGGGTTCTCCTTCCAAGACAGATTCAATGAGTTCAGTAGCGGTAGCCACTTCATAGGGATCATCAATCACCACGGAAGCAATAGCATTGAGAGATGGACAATATTGACTCGAAGCCTCTCCACTCACCGCATACATTTGAATGTTCCAACTTGGGAAATTAGCCACTTCTAAACCAATGAGTTCTTTAATTTGATTTGCCGGCATATTGGTAAAGAAAGCTGTAGATAAAGCTTTAATAAATTTCGGATAATTCACTACCATAGTAGGAGACATCATCTTTTTTAATAAGGCGGTTAATACAAGCTGTTGATTAATGATTCGCTGGTTATCTCCATTCAAATACGCATGCCGTTCTCGAGCGAAGGCTAAAGCTCGTTCTCCATTAAGATGGTTCCAACCAGCTTTAACTCCTTCCGTTCCATTGGCATAAAAGGTTTCGACTTCTAAACCAGGCTCAACTTCTACATCAATTCCATTAATGGAATCCACAATATTAATTAATGATGAAAAATTTACTCTAACTGTATAATTAATTTCAATATCTAAAAAGTCTTCAATCGTTGATTCCGTGGTGCCTACCCCATATAAACCGGAATGGGTAAGTTTATCGTACATTCCTGCGATATTGATGCAAGCATATTCATTTTTCTTACAGGAGAAAGGAATGTAGGAATCACGTGGTAATGAGACAATCAGCACTTGATATGTCTTTGGATTAACCGTAACCAACATATTAACATCTGATCGAGAGGTTACTGATAAGTTTCCATAGCTATCGGAGCCAGAAATCAAAATGGTAAATGGATCTTTCGTAATGTCATCTACAGGATCAGCAGGATTTTTCATTTCTTCGGGAATCGGTTCATAATAAATATATTGATCCACAGTATTGGTAAAAGTGGTCAGAGCATTGTATTGGTTAATATCATTGGCGGCATTTAATAAATCTTCATGAAACTGTTCTGGCAAAACAATTGCATCGACTTCGCCATTAAAAAGGGCATCGACTAAGACAAAGGCATTGGAATACTCAACATAATCGGCCGAACGCACTCCTTTAGAGGAAAGTTGCTCTAAAGCTCCTTTGGTTCCTTTTTCATCCGCTGCAGTGATGACTCCTACTTCTTTCCCATTTAATTGGCTTGGCTTTTCAATACCTGTTTCTTGCATAGCATAAGTGGTAACGGTCATCGCCATCTTGTTGGATAATAAGTCAGCATCGTTAATAATCTCATTGGTTTCGTCATCTTCTTTACTTGAAGAGGAAGAAGATCCTCCGGCGACAGTAGTTAAAAATTCACTGGTTTGTTGCAAATAATAGCCTCCAAAACCACATACGAAAGCTATACATAAACTTAAAAATAAAATAATTAGTTTAATCCATGGATGACTATATTTCTTTAATAACAGGCACATGAAGAGAACAAGAATAAGTGCTAAAATTCCAATTCCTAAAATAAGTTGGACAGTAGAAAAAATCTCAATTGACAAGGCCTGCCATATCAAGTAGCCCATACAGGCAATTAAAATAGCCAAAACGACCAAAGAGAACACCGACAAAATGTTCAGGGTTTGTTTGTTTTCGGATCCCATATTTTCCTCCACTATCCTAGTTATTTTCTTTTCGATTTTTCTTTTCCCATTTCAAACCTTATCCCCTAAAATTTCCCCTCAAAATTACTTGTAAAATTGTAGCATACTCAAACGGCCAAGCTTTGAAGAGAAGAGAAAGCCTCCTTAAAAAAGATCTTTTCTTCTTTGTTCAAGTTGAGAAAAGAACCCAATGATTGAGATATAGGGCGCAAACCAACCTCATTTCCAGAATTTTCTCTCATTTGAAAAAACAAAGGATAAAACTAGGAAAAAGGATATTGTCTCAATTAAGAACACAATATCCTATACAAAAAGAGAATTTCTCAATTAAAAAGTCTTATCACTTATCTAAAGATTTCCCTGATCTTTATCTTCTTCAAACGCTTGACAAGATTTTACGGCTTTTTTCCATCCTTTATAGGCTTTTTCCATATCCTTTCGATTATGGATAGGGAAAAAAGCATGTTCGATTTCTAATTTTAAATCTTCCTTTTTCCAAAAATTAGTCGCTAAGCCAGCTAAAAAAGCGGCTCCTAAAGCGGTAAGCTCATTGGTTTTGAAGCGATCGACCTCTTTATTGCATAAATCGGCTTGAAATTGTAACAAGAAATCATTAGCAGCTGCTCCACCATCGACTTTTAAAACCTGAATAGGAATATTCGCATCGGCTTGCATGGCTTCCAATACATCATGAACTTGAAAAGCCATGCTTTCTAAGGCAGCTCGAACCAGTTGATTTCTTCCTGTTCCAAACGATAGACCGACAATTGAAGCCTTAGCTTTGGAATTCCAATAAGGAGCCCCGAGACCGACAAAAGCGGGGACAATGTAGACTCCTCCACTTGTTCCAGCTTTTTGAGCCATTGTAGCGCTTTGAGAGACATGATCAATCAAATGGAGTTCATCTCGTAACCATTTCAATAAAGATCCAGAGACAAAAATAGAGCCTTCCAAGGCATAGGTCACTTCATTGCCAATTTTCCAAGCAATGGTTGAAAGCAGTCCTTGTTTGGAACGAATAATTTCATTTCCGGTATTCATTAACAAGAAGCCACCCGTTCCATACGTATTTTTAGCCATTCCTTTTTCTAAACACAATTGTCCAAACAAAGCGGCTTGTTGATCACCAATCATCGACGCAATCGGCACTTCCGCTCCAAAAAAAGCATAGGGGATGGTGTTACCATAAATTTCTGAACTGGAAACGATTTGAGGCAATATTGCTTTTGGAATATTCATAGCTTTTAAAAGCTCATCATCCCATTGAACCGTTTTAATATCACACAACAAAGTACGGGAAGCATTGGAGGCATCGGTAATGTGACGTCCTCCTCCGGTCAATTTCCAAACTAACCAACTGTCCATGGTGCCAAATAAAAGATCTCCGCGCTCAGCTTTTTTTCGAGCATGAGGCACATTGTCTAAAATCCAGGCAATTTTTGAGGCTGAAAAATAAGGATCAATGCAAAGACCTGTTTTTTCTTGCACAAGAGGCTCTAGACCTTGAGCTTTCCATTGATCGCAAATTTCGCTACTTTGACGCGATTGCCACACAATGGCTTTATAAATAGGCAATCCCGTATGTCGATCCCACAAAACGGTGGTTTCTCGCTGGTTAGAAATCCCAATTCCTTGAATTTGATCAAGGGAAATATCAGCTTGATTGATCACATCGGCCAATACGGCCATGGTATCTAGCCAAATCGTCATCGCATCCTGCTCTACCCATCCAGGAGCTGGATATTCAAGTTGACTTTCTTTTTGAGAAAGCGCTTGAATATGAAAATCATGATCAAAGAGAATTGCTCGAGTAGAGGTGGTTCCATGATCGATGGCCAAAATATAATGTGTAGAATTCATCATTTTTCTCCAAACGTCAGGATTAGTTTATCTCTTTATATTATGGCTCATCTAATAGGCAAGATTATCAAAAAACTCCTCTTGCTTAAAAGAGGAGTTTCAAGAAATCAAAAAAATCCATAATGCGAAAGAATAATTCGTAAGCCGATTAAAATCAAAATGATTCCACCTGCCAGCTCGGCTTTTTTTTCAAACCGTGCGCCAAAAATTGCGCCCACTTTGATTCCAATAGCTGAAACAAAACCCGTTTCGAGACAAATGATGATACAAGCTAACATCGTATTGGCCAAACGTGACCAAGAAGGAATTAATTCCACTGGAACCACCGAAAAGGTTAATCCCACGGCTAAAGCATCAATTGAAGTGGCAATGGCCAATAATAACATGCTTTTAAAATCCATCGAGCTATCGGTTTCTTCACCTTCCCCGAGAGATTCTCGAATCATATTGCCACCAATTAAAGCCAGTAGGATAAAACCAGTCCAACTTGAGAAGGCTTCAATATAACCTGCAAATAAACTTCCAAAAATATATCCTAATGCTGGCATAAGGCCTTGGAAAATTCCAAACCAAAGAGCAGCCATCAGACAGTTTTTCCAAGTCACTTGTCGCAAGGCTAAACCCTTACAAATAGAAACAGCGAAAGCATCCATCGCTAAGCCAATGCCAAGAATGCAAATGGTAATCCAGGACATAAAATTCCTCTTTTCTCATCATTTGAAAACAAAGTGAAAAAGTTTATTTTCTTTTCTTTTGGGTTAACAAATCAAAAGTTGGCTTCTCTTGATTTGTATTCGTCTTTTGAATTTTTTGTTGTAGAGCTTGAATGGTTGGAGACGCCGATGAAGTGGACGATAAGATCTCTTCGTTTTCATGATGAGAGTGCAGAGATTGCTCGACTTGGTTTATTTCTTCTTGTTTGGTTAAAACCGCTTGAGTTGCTTGTTCATTTAAAGGATATTTCCGGGGTCGTCCACGTTTACGTTTTGGTTGATTTTTTGAATACTCAATTTGTTCTTGGACCAACTGATCCCGTTTTTCTTGCATTTTTCCTTGATATTTAGAGGAAATTGCTGTTAAGCCATCATCTGTCATGCCCAAAATTGGCAATAGGGCACGATTTTTATAAATCACAAATTGCCCATAGCGAACATAGCTTAAAGCTCCCACAGAAATTAAGACTTTTAAATATTTAAAAGCCGTCCCTCTAGACACCCACAATGATTCAGTAAATGGTTCAAGAACGGTATAAACAGAGGAAAATAAAAACTCCGTAATAGCATGACGCATTCGCTTCATACGAGTGGTTTCCAAACGTTCTTCCAAATGATACATAGCCTTTTGGACTTGTTCAATCATAGAAATAACGTATTGGCTCGTTTCTTCAATTCCCTTGAGATAATACAACAAATACTCCTCTAAATAGGTTGGATCGTTATCCAATTTTTTCATCAACTCATTGTAGTGACTGCGGGTTTCATAAAAATATTTTGAAAGACATAAAATAGGGTGAGGCAATAATTCATTTTTTACTAAATACAATCCAGCCATAGCTCGAGCGGTACGCCCATTGCCATCTTTAAAAGGATGGAGACGTTCAAGGCTATGGTGAATTAAGGCCAATTTAATTAAAGGATCGGGATCCGTTGCTGTAGGTGTATTGAGATACCGTTCAATATTATGTAAGGCATTCACTTGATCGGCTGGAAAATTGGGTGATGAGGGCAATTTTTCTAATGCTTTTTGAACTTGCCAAGGATATTTTCCTAAGCCCTGGATGCCTAAATCAATACAGGTATTCATTTCAACCAAATTATTCAAAGTAATGTTTTGCTCTTCTTTTTGAAATCGCTCAAATCCACGAACCATAGCTGTGCGTACCCCTAGGGCTTCAATGGATTCTACCATTTCAGTATCGGTATTCATTTCTTTTAAAATTTGATCGTAGTTGACAATCGTTCCGCTTAGTTTAGTAGTATAGGAGGTTTCAATTAAGCGAATGATGTTCACAAACGGATCATGATTCTTAATTATTTTCAACATCCCACGCAATTCAGAAAGTTTGCCATGCGTAGCTAAAAGTTGACGCAACACCTCTGGACGATTGAAGACCTCTGTAGCGTGCCGATAGCGATAAAAATTTTGAGTGGCTTGCTTATTCGGCTTTTCTAAGCGAACTTTAATAGGAGACTGAATGGGGACTAAATCCTCATAGTTTAAATGGCGTTCTGGTTCTATGCGTGGTTGGGGCTTTTGACGGAACAAATACGCTTCACCAGGTCGAATTCCTAATAAATGGGCTAACTCCAAATCTTGGGCGGTAATTTCAGAGGGCTTTTTCCAAAGGGCTTTAGCTGCTTTAGAAGGTTCAACCATAACAGGCAAAATGCGTTTTTTGGTAGGTGTGGGATTAAGACCATATTCTTGACGACGCAATTCTTTATTGGCCTGAGTCGATCCTTTTTTTCGCCCTCGTTTTCCTTTTGGTTTTTTAGGCGCCTGGATAATTTCTTCCTCTTTAGGAGTAAAGTCAAAAAGTTTTTTTGAGGGCACTACCATCAGTTCAAAAGAAGGCTTTGAAGCAAGATCTTGAGCCTCTTCTTGATTGGATAGGAAGCTCTTTTCCTCTTCTTTTGATTCCTTGGCTTTTTTCTTTTTTTCAATCGAGGATGCCGAGATCTTTAATTTTTCTTGAAGATCTTTCTTTTCCTTAAAGGAAGCTGAAGTTTTGGTCTGAGGTTTAAAAGATTTTGAGGGAGGAAACGAAGCCTCTAAAAGATTTAAATTTTCTCCATTTTCTAATTCTTCTATCGCTTCTTGGTCGAAATGGAGGGTCCAATCATCGAATTCATCAAAAGGCCCCTTTTCCCATTCACTTAGTTCTTCAGAAACGTTCCAGTCATCCTCATCGTCTTCAAGATCCAATTCGGCTAAATGATCTAAAGTGGAACTTTTTGAATTAAAAAAATCTTGAAGTTCTTCAAATTCATCTAATTCTTTATCTTCTTGATCAAATGTTATCTCTTCGGGGGAAGTCAGATGATTCATTCAATACCTCTCTATTGGTGAAAAAAGAAAGACTACTT
Organism: uncultured Erysipelotrichaceae bacterium; assembly: GCA_964389885.1. Classification (GTDB taxonomy): domain Bacteria; phylum Bacillota_I; class Bacilli_A; order Erysipelotrichales; family Erysipelotrichaceae; genus Allobaculum. The sequence goes on from CAYMGC010000003.1 coordinate 20,196, forward strand.
TTCAAGGGGAAGACTTCATACCCTTGTCAAGGGAAAAACGATTCTTCCCCTTTTTATTTGATCAAATTTCTTTACGATTTTTATTTTTTATAAGTACTCATCAGATCTATAAAAATTTCCAATCCAAATTGCATTAATTTTTAACAATAAAACGTATAAGATTTTAAATATTTTTAATTAAACATTATTTTTTTCATTTATAAGTGGATCAATATTTTTTCAATATCAATTCATTAGGCCAAAAGAAATGTTGACTTTAAACTGGCTGATTTAAAATCATAAGCTTTCCTTAGAACCTGTTTACTTTTGCTTATAAGCGAAAATGGGAAGTCCAATTTGCTTATTTTGAAACCATTTTGTCTTGTATACATAACCCTTCAATTGGCTAGAAAGAAGGTGCATTCGTCTACTTTCCTCGATTCCAAGATTTCTTTTATTTGACTTCTTTTTTCTTAGGAAAGATTTCAAGATGGAGAAATCTTTTGGCTGAAATTCCTTTTGTCGAAAAAAAAGCCAAATGAAACAATTAAAAGACCTCAAATGGAGAATCGAAGAATATTCCCAAAAATTCCTTTTTTAAACATTTTAATTGTGGTTGGATTTTATAGAATTGGTTGTTTTCCAAGGTCTACTACAAACACGTTGATCAAGACCAAGTTTTCTTTTTTCCATTTCAAAGATTTGGTCATCTGTCTTAGAGAGAAACCCCTTTTTACGTGAAAAAAGGAAGGAAAGATATAGTCTTAGAAGGGCCAAGAGCCACATTTTTCCTTCATCATCTTTTATTCATCCATGAATTTTGAAAACACACAATTCGTTTTTGTAAAATTGGATAAATTTCTTAGGAGGTTTAAGAAAATTACGATGGTAAACGATATTTCTAAAGAAAATAAAATGGGAACCGCCCCTGTTTCCCCTCTTTTAATCAAGATGTCTATTCCCATGATGATTAGTATGCTTGTCCAAGCACTTTATAATATCGTGGATTCTCAATTTGTCGCTCAAATTAGTGAAGAAGCTTTAACGGCGGTTTCTCTAGCTTTTCCTTGGCAAAATTTAATTATTGCGGTGGCCGTCGGAACAGGGGTTGGTGTGAACTCCATGTTGTCTCGTTGGCTTGGAGCCAATCAACAAGATTTGGTCAAAAGTTGTGCCAATCATGCTTTGCTTTTAGCGATACTCTCAGCGGTAGTATTTACGATTTTAGGGGTTAGCATTTCTCACTTTTTCTTTGCAGCTCAAACAAGAGTAGTCGAAATTATAAACTATGGAGACGAGTATCTAAGTATCATTTCTCTTTTTTGTATGGGGGTCTTCATCGCGTGCATGTGTGAAAAACTCTTAACCGCTACAGGTCGTACAGGGCTAACCATGATTACACAAATTGTAGGGGCTTTAGTCAATTTGGTTTTGGATCCCATTATGATTTTTGGCTATTTTGGATTTCCAGCCCTTGGAGTTTCTGGAGCCGCGATTGCAACTGTTATTGGTCAATGGTGTGGAGCTCTTTGCGGCTTGTATTTGAACTGGAAACACAATGCGGATATTAAATTTTCTTATCGAGGCTTTCATTGGGATTGGAATGTAGTTCGCCAAATTTATTCGGTCGGTTTCCCTTCAATTGTGATGCAAGCGATTGGTTCCGTCATGACCTATACTATGAATCTTATTTTGATTACTTTTTCCACCACAGCTACGGCTGTTTTTGGAGTTTATTTTAAACTTCAAAGTTTTATCTTTATGCCTGTTTTTGGTTTAAACAATGGCCTTGTTCCCATTGCCGCTTTTAACTATGGCGCGAGCAAACCGAAACGAATTTTAGGGGTTTATAAATCAGGGATTATAATCGCCACTCTTTTAATGACGCTTGGCTTTTTTGCTTTTCAGTTTTGGACTCCAGAACTTTTAGGAATGTTTAATCCAAGTGAAAATATGTTAGCCATGGGTCTGCCTGCTTTACGCATTATTTCTTGGTCTTTTTTATTGGCGGGGTTTACTGTGGTTACAAGTGCCTTTTTCCAAGCTTTGGGCCATGGAATGTTGTCGATGTGGATGTCGCTGATTCGCCAACTTGTAGCTTTAATTCCCCTTGCTTGGTTATTTGCACAAACTGGTCAATTGGATTTAGTGTGGTGGTCTTTTCCACTTGCAGAAATTATTGTAGTAGTCTTATCTCTTTTCTTCTTACGTCACATTATTCAAACGCAAATTAAACCTTTAGAAGAAAAAAGCATTGAAGTCTGACCTTTTAGCGCTTCCTTGGTAGGAAGCGTTTTTTTGTGAACAGTTTAAAAAGTAAGAAAAGGAGGATTGAGAAACAAGAAAAGGAAAAACGCGATACTCTTAATTAAAGAGAGAAAATAAGGAAATCAATAATGCCTATCACTATTCAAAATAACCTTTTTAATTTGTTCACCTGTGATTCGTTGTATCAAATGAAAGTGGATATGTTTGGAATTTTGAATCATACCTGGTATGGTCCAAAAACAGATATGGATATGTCTTATCTTGAAGACTATCCCGAAATCGGCTTTTCACCTAATCTTTGGGAAAGTCATGATAATCGCTTATATTCCCTAAACGATCGACTTTTAGAATATCCAAGCCAAGGAAGTGATTTTCGTCTTTCTGCTCTTCAAGTTCAATTTACCAATGGCTCCTTTGACTTGGATTTACGCTACAAAGCTCATCGAATTTTAGAGGGAAAGTATACCTTTCAAACTTTGCCCACAGCTTTTGAGGGAGAAAATGAGGATGATCAAGAAACCATTCAAACACTTGAAGTGGTCTTAGAGGATTCCCTTCATCACCTAGAGGTCATTTTATTGTATGGAGTCTTTCCCAAGGAAAATGTCATTACGCGAGCCGTGAAAATTATAAATCACGATAAAAAACCCGTTCTTTTAAAACGGGTTTGTTCGGCTGTCTTAGATTTTCCTTATGGAGATTTTGATCTTTTGCATTTTCATGGACGTCATGCTATGGAACGCCTTTTTGAGCGTGTATCTTTAGGCCATCATACCTTTCGCATTGAATCCATTCGAGGACATAGTTCCCATCAGCACAATCCCACCATTATTTTGGCCAACCCTCATACTACCGAAACACAAGGACAAGCCTATGGAGCCGCCTTAATGTATTCGGGAAATTTCCAAATCGAAGTTCAAAAAGATCAGCTTGATCAAATTCGCCTTGCTCTTGGCTTAAACTCTACCTATTTTTCTTGGATGCTTGAAGAAAATCAAACTTTTGAAGCCCCCGAAGTGGTATTGTCCTTTTCTAATCATGGATTGACTAAGCTCTCTCAGCAATTCCATAATTTGTTTCGCGATCACGTTATTCCCCAAGAATTTAAAGAGAAAAAACGACCTATTTTACTCAATAGCTGGGAAGCTTCCTACTTTGATTTTGATGGAAAAATGCTTTTGAACTTAGCCAAACAAGCCAAAGAATTAGAAATTGAGTTATTTGTTTTGGATGATGGCTGGTTTGGTAAACGTAATGACGATACGACCTCACTTGGAGATTGGATAGCCAATGAAGAAAAGTTGGGGATGTCTTTAGCAAAACTTAGTGAAGAAATTCACCATCTCGGTTTACAATTTGGTTTATGGATCGAACCTGAAATGATTTCTTTCGATTCCAATTTGTATCGAGCGCATCCAGATTGGGTGTTACAAGCCCCCAATCGCTTTTCAGCTACCAGTCGCTCGCAATGGGTCTTAGATCTTTCCAATCCAGCTGTAGTGGATTATTTGGATCACCAGATCAGTCAACTTATTCAGACCAATTGTATTGATTATATTAAATGGGATATGAATCGCTCCATTTCGGATTGTTACTCCAATGCGTGGCCTAGCTCTAAGCAATTAGAAATCTTTCATCGCTATATTCTTGGAGTCTATGAGCTAGCTAAACGTCTAAGACAAAAATTCCCTTATGTGCTTTTTGAAGGGTGCGCAGGAGGAGGAGGCCGATTTGATGGCGCCATGTTGTATTATTTTCCTCAAATTTGGTGTTCTGATAACACCGATGCCCATTGTCGAGCCTTTATTCAACATGGAACAAGTTTTTTCTATCCTATAAGCACAATAGGTAGTCATGTTTCGGCCATACCTAACCATCAAACAGGACGCTTCACCTCTTTACAGGCTCGCGAAGTTGTAGCTACACTAGGAAGTTTTGGGTATGAACTCGATCTTACAAAGCTCACCGATGATGAGAAAGTCGAAATCACAAAACAAATCCAACGTTTTTCTTCAAGACAGGATTTAATTTTAAGGGGCGATTATTTTCGCTTAAGCGATCCGGCTACTGGCATTGCGGCTTGGCAACTTGCCGATTTACAACGAAAAACAATTTTGGTGCAAGGTCTAATATTGGAAACCACCCCCAATCAAAAAAGGCCACAAATTATTCTTCAAGATTTGGATGAAGAAGCTTTCTATCGTCGAAAATCGGATCAAAAAGTCTTTTCGGCTCAAGCATTGATGGTAGGAGGATTTTTGCTCAATTCTTTTAAAGGAACGGATATTGCTTTTGAAGAAGAATTCATAAAAGAAGCTTAAAAACTGAAAGGAGAAAAATTTATGGATTGGAAACAAAGTTTTAATCCAACCATTCTAGAAAAGGGATACCTTCTTTATACCAATCAATGTTGCGGACCCATTCAAGTACGGAATCCCTTTTATGAAGGATTTATCGCAGATCCTTCAAAATCGAGCCATTATTTTGTTCGTACTGAATTGCAAGACAATGAAATTACTTCCATTCATTGCTCATGTCCCCAAGGTCAAAGAGGAGAACTGTGCATTCATGAAGCAGCTTTTTTGTTTGCGCTTGAAAAGCAACTTCTTTCTCAATCAAAAAATGCCGTTCTTTCTCATCAGTCTTCTTCGTCCCATTTAAAGCCTTTTGCCGAAAAAAACGAAGCGATCCAAAAAACGAATTTATCCTCTAATTCACTGTCCTCTCATGAAGTAGAAGAATTTTGGCAAGCCGTAAACCAGTTAACTGGAAAAAAGCCAACTTCAACAACCCCCTCTACTTCTTGGCAAGATACACTTTTAAAAAACCAAAAGCGGGAAGAAAAAAAAGAATCGACTCCATCGAAGTCTTTGACTAAGGATTTTTCAAAGTTCTCTTCTTCCTTTCAAGAAAAGAAGAAACCTTCCTCGTCTTTATCGTCTAAAGAACTTAATGATTTATGGGAGGGCTTAGCGCATTTAACGGGAAAACCTTATGAGACGAAAAAGCATTCAGATTCTTCCTTAACTGATCTACTTAAAGAAAAGGATGGGGTCAAACCATCCGCAAAAGAATTCTCATCTAAACCCATTGCTTCTGAACTTTTTAATCCCTCTTTAAAAGAAAAAGCTTCTTTGGCAAAACCCTCTCAAACAGGATCATCAACATCTTCTCCATCTGCTTTAAAAACTCAAGAAGTGATCAAACCTCAAGCGGGCTTAAGAGGTTTAATTGCCTCTTTATCCCGTAAAGAACTGGAAAATTTAATCTTACAAGAAGCTTTAAATGATCTAGATTTTCGTTTACGTTTAGAGTTAACACTTTTACAAGGAGTACCGGAAGACCTATTAACCTTATATTGTGCTTGGCTAGATGAAATCATTTATAAAGCCAAACAAGATCCTCAAGAAAACCTTTCACTTACCGTAGATGTGGCTTATCCCTATTTAAAAGAAAAAATAGAGATGTTACTTGATCACAATCAAATAGAATTGGCTTTTTCCTTTCTCTCTTATGCCATTTCTACTTTTGATCAAGTCCATCTTAGTTTCAATTCAAAAATCGAAAAGGATTTGATAAGTTGGGGCTCTACTCTAATTACCAAGGCCAACTCCGCTTTAGAAAGCGAAATTTTTTCGTGGCTTGAAGTTGAACTCGAAAAAAACACTCAAGATTTTTATTTACATCAAGCTCTTTTAAAACTCTTTAGTACTTTCTTTTCTCAAGAGCAATACATTCTTCCTAAATTTGAACGATTGAAGACCGAATTTTTAATTTATGAAAATCAAAGTAATAAAGCGACTCAACCAATTTTTGAAAATCTGATTGAAGCTTTAGATCGTCTTTGTGAGCCGCATCCCGATCTTTGTGAAAATGATCCAGTCTTTAAAGATCGATTAGAATCTAAGCCTTATTTTTGGCATCTACAAATGGACAAAGCTCTAGCCCATGAGGATTATCAAAGTGCTCGTATAATCTGCGAACGTTTAATTCGCTTGTATCCCAAAAACTCCTTTTTACAAGCCCAACAAATTCGCAATCTCATTTCTTTTTTGTCTTTAGAAGGAAAAGAAGATCAAGCCAAACAAACTCTTATTGATTTCATTACCCATAATCCGCATCTTCTTCCAAAGGATCTAAAAGCGTTAAGTCAAAAAGTGGATGAAGAAACATATAAGGGAGCTTTAACGGCTTTGAAAAATAAGGTGGCACCTTATATCTTGGCTGAAGCCTATTTTGAAAATGGCCAGAAAGAAGAACTCATGACTTGGATTGAAGAGAGCCAAGACCTTTTGTTGGCTGCTCAATATGAAAAAGCTTTAAAAGAAGAGTATGCTTCACGATTAGCTACTTTATGGGAAAAAGAGGCTAAACGAAAAGCGGATACAAAAAATGTGGCAAACTATCAAGATGTAGCCACGGCTTTAAGTACTATTGCTCGTTTACCCGGTCACCATCAAAAAGCTCAAGAGTTAGCTCGAGCGATTCACGAAACCTATCCCCATAAACTTGCTTTGTTTCATCGCATTCAAGAAACAGGATTATTAGAAGAAACCTCTTTAAATTTCTAGTTCAATAAAAAAGCGAGGACCTTTAAGATTCTCGCTTTTTTGTATTTTAAGCATCCTGAATCATAAAATAATTTTCTAAAGCACCAATAAGATTGGCATCATTTCGGTGTTGACAAACAACGATTTCTGGACGAGTTACAGGGAAAAAACTAGGAACATGACTAAAAAGTTCATCCATAGAATTATTCAAAGATTGCAATAAAGCAGGTTGAGCCGAAATACCGCCACCAATTGCAATTCGCTCACAATCTAGGACAAATTGCAACATATATAATCCCCCGGCCAAAATGGAGGTATATTTTTCCAACGCCGCTAAAGCTTCGGGTTCTCCTTCATTAACGGCTTCAAAGAAAATACGTCCATTAATCGAATGGGGGTCAATCCCCTTTTCTTGGCCATAATATTTTAAAAGAGCCCCTACACCATTCACATCAGCCCAACATTGTTCGGTACAATCCACTTTTTTAGCCCAAACACTGGGAATTCCTGAAAATTCTCCAGCCGCTCCTGTTGGTCCATTGTGAACTTTTCCATTGATAATTACAGAACCGCCAATCCCCGTCCCAAGCGTTAAAACCGATCCTGTTTGAATTCCTTTCATACTCCCATAAGCGAGCTCGGCACTGGCTGCGGCTTTAGCATCGTTTATCACAGAAAAAGAAACTGGAATACGCTTCTCCAAAAGTTTTTTCATATCAACTTCATACAAATAGGGCAAAGCTCCACCGGTATAAAAATATCCATTGACATTATCAATGCGGCCAGGGGCAGCCATAACGATGGCCTGAATATCTTGATCTTTATATTGATCATACAAATTACAAACAATTTGTAAAAAGTCTTCTAAATTGGTTTTTGGAGTGGGTACTTCGCCTTTTTCTAAAATGGAAGCATCCTCTTCCATTAAAGCGTATTTAATATTGGTGCCACCAACATCGATTGATAAAAACTTTCTCATTCTTTTTTCCTTCTTTTTTCTCTTATTGTATCTTTGCTTAATTCCTTAAGTCTATCTCTAAAGACAACAGTTTTTTCTCCTTTCAAGAAAAGAAAAACGGACGAAAGATTCGTCCGTCATTCTTAATTCGCATCGAGAAGTTGAATCAATTTATTTAAATTGTCCTGCCCTCTTTTCAAAGCTAGACCGATGACAAGTGTCGCTACAATGGAAAGGGCAAGGGCAATAACAGCGATCCAGAAAAGAATCGCGTTTTGCTTTCCAAAGAGGGTCACACTGAATAAGAGAGAAGAAATTAAGAGCGCAAGATTAAGCCATCGCTTCAAGTTTTGAAAAAGGTGATGTTGTACAACGATTTGTCGTTTTACTTCATCCTTACTCAAATTGGACATCATTGATTCCTCCTATCGAGCGTAAAAAGCGTAAACGATTAGTAAGTTAATCCTGGGTTGAAGAATCCGATAAGTACACCGAGGAAAGCGATGACTACAAGAAGAAGCATGACTTTCAAAGGAGACATTTTCTTTTTCGCCATAAGCCACCAGCAAAGAATGATGAAAGCGGCGGTTAAGAAGCCAGGATATACTCCATTTAAGGTGTCTTGTAAAACAAGGAATGGTTTATCTGCTCCACTAGCTGTCATCGTAAAGGCCGTTGTAACATTAACCCAAGAAGCGGCTACAGCACCAATAACAATTCCACCAAGCATCGTAATGCTTTCACGAAGTGCTTCGCCTTGTGGTCCAACTAAGAAGTCAACGGCTTTACCACCCATTTCGTAGCCTTTGACGAAGAGCATTTTCATGCCGAAATAAGCAATTAAGTTCCAAGAAATAATGTAGAAAATCGCACCAAGTGGTGAACCACCTGTCGACATTCCCATCGCTACACCAAGCAAAATAGGAATCAAAGTTCCAACAACCAAGGAGTCCCCGATACCTGCGATTGGACCCATTAAACCAGCACGAAGACCATTAATGGTTTCGTCGTCTACATCTTCTTGACCATTAGCTCTAGCTTCTTCTAAACCTGCGGTCATACCAACAATAACCGTACCAAGCTGTGGTTCTGTATTAAAGAAGCTGCGATACGTATTCATACTTCTCGCTTGGGCTTCTGGATCATTTGGATAGAGATCGCGAATAATTGGCAACATGGAAACCATGTAACCAAACGTTTGCATATGTTCTTGTGAGAAGCAAGTTAAGTTTCCGTAGTACCAGTTAAGAAAGGCTTTATTAATCGCCTTTTTGGAGATCTTTTTTTCCATTAGATGTCTTCCTCCTCTTCTTCAACAACAGCAGTCAAAGCTGCAACTGGCTTGGAGATTTGAAGCATCTTAATGCGGTAGTTAATGAAGGCAAACATAGCGGCAATAATAGTAGCCGATACAAGGTTGATACCAAGTGATGCGGCAAGGGTGAAACCAAAGAAGAATGGAATAAAGTCAATTGGTTTCGAAACGATTTGTTTTAACAAAATGGCAATACCGACGCAGGGAAGCAAAGAACCAACGGTGAACAATGTTTTCATGGCTAGACCATCCATTGGTAAATACGTTTTGATCAAGTCAACCATTGGAGCTCCCATCTTAACCATGATCATGGTTGGCAAGAAGGAGAACAGGATATGAGATACCCAAGGATAAACCATATCAACCAGGTAGAGCTTATCGTAATCGCCTTTTTCAACGGCTGTCCAACCCATGTGTTGCCACACAAGGTTCATGGTGGCAGTGCCATAGAAAAGAACTGTACCTAAAGTACCAACCATAGTACCAAAGGAAGTAGCTAAAGCTTGACCATCTGGAGAGTCAGCAGATAAGCCATAAGATTTTAAAGCAATCATCGCTAAAGGAATACCAATGTAAGATACAGCACGAACGTCAGCAGAAACAGTTCCACCAGGGGTAACCAAAGCGATATAAACAATTTGCATCGCTACACCAACTAAAATACCGGATTGAATATCACCAAGAACAATACCGCAAATGAGACCACCTACTAATGGACGGCCGAGAGTATAGTTACCAAAACTCGTACCGCCAAGACCGGGCATACTCGCTAAGCAAGCAAATAACCCAAGGATAGCAGCCTGTAACCAACTAATTTCCATGAGTGTTTTCCTCTTTTCTTTTATTGTGAAATAAAAGCAAGAGTCTTGAATCCGGATCTTCCCTCTTCAAGACTCTGCTTGGAAGGGATTTGAGAAGGTTAGATCCTAGTAACCGAAACGACCTTTAAAATCGCCCCAGTTTCCAATGGAAACATCAGGAAGCAAGGCAAATTTTACGTTGTAGCCAGCTTTATTGATTTTTTCGAGTGCATCCGCTTCTTCTTGGGTAATGGATTGGTTGTTTCCAAGTTTCACAGCATTTGGTCTGTCGTTGCAAGGACCAATAATGAGAGTATCAACACCAGGTTTAAAATCGGATTCAACCAAAATTTTTTCCATGTCAACAGGGTTTTTGGTGATGACGAAGTAACGAGTGTCAGAATTCAGTACTTTAGGAGCTTTTTTGATGAATTCATCAACAGTCCAAACAAACGTTTTCTTTCCTGAAGCTGCCTTGTAAGCATTTTTTAACACAGGATTTGTAGCTGCTTTATCGTTTACTGCAATGATGCCATCGCAAGGATATTCTTTAGCCCATCTAGTGCAAGTTTGACCATGAATCATACGGTCGTCAACGCGTAAAAATGAAACACTCATAATGTCCTCCTTAGAAAAGTACCTGCTAGCCATGCAGTACTTTTTTGTCTTAAAGTCTTTTTCAATTTCTTTTCCCGTCTATCCATTTTAGATAGACTGTTTTTTAAGCCAAATCATAAAATGCAATTGATGTGAGAGTTTTATTAGGATAAAATTATTAAATTTTAGGGAAGGGCCTGCCATGGTAGGTAGGATGAGGAAACAGGCCTTATCCCTTTAATCTACTTTGCCCAGTAGAGTAGATTTTCTAAGATTTAAACATCATCTTCGTCTTCATCATCATCTACGACAATGACGAATTCTTTTAATGCATCCTTAGCTTCCGCCTGCACAGCGTCTTTCAAAGAGTCTAAATCTAGGACATCTTTCATCAAAAGAGCTGTTAAGCCAAGGGGTAAGTTCATACCGCCTACAACGCGGGTTTGGTTGGATAATCCTTTTTCGTTAATGACATTGCACGCAGTAGTAAGAGGTGATCCTCCGATCAAGTCGCCGAGTAATAAAATTTCATCGTTTTCTTGAATAGGCGCGATAACTTCTGCGAATTTCTCAGCAAATTCATCGGCGCTCTTACCATCCTCAAGCCCACAGGATAGCAAGTCATTTCTTTTTCCAGCGAGCATGCCAAGCGCGTTGGCTAAGCCATCAGCGAATTGGCCATGGCTTACAAGAACTACATATTTCATGTTTTCTTCTCCCTCCTTGCACACATATTTTCCAAAATTTCGCAATCTATATGAATTTGCATTTGTCATAATCCCTATTGTAAAAACGCATAACCTAATGTGACATTTGTCAGTTGCTCAAATCAAAAGTAATTGATCTAAAAATAATTCACCGTTTCTCACTTTTTATTTATTTTTGAGATAAAAGTGAGAGACGGTGAATTGTTTTTAATTTTATTTACCTTATTTTTACGATGCTCAAAAATTATAAGAATACTTAGTTTCTCTTTTTCGAAGTAGATGTACCTTAAAATTAAGGAAAAGAAACCGAAAAAATATGGGAAAGAATTTAGATAGAAAATAAATTTCAAAATTTGTACTAGACAAAAAAAGGTCTAGGAAAAGATCCTAGACACTTTTAAATCCTATTCACGCAAAAAAAGATTAAGTTGGTTTTGTAATTTCAACAAATCCAAATCCAAATCACTAGAAGAAATGAGAATTTGCTCTACTCCATTTTCCAATAACGTCATTGCTTCTTCATATTTGCGAAATCGATTCTTAGCTCGAGAATGAGTAATTGCCCAATCTAAGCAATCCAAAGAAAAAGCAGTTTCCTCTTCCAATCCTCCCATACTCATTTCTAAATTATTTAAAGCCGAAATGCTACCAGTATAATCTGCAATCATTTGTTGAGTGGTTTCATCGGCTACAAACATCTTCAATAAATCCCAAGCTTCTCGAGCATGATGGGTAGTAGCGGAAATGCCCATCATTAAAGTATCTAAACAAGCAGACGCTTCATTTTGAACTTGAGAGGGCATGGGTAACATGGTCCATTCAAAAGTAGAGTATTTCCGAACTTTCCAAGGATAGGGACGATACGTCTTATACTCAGCTAAGCTCATAGGAGCAAAGACGGTACGACCAGAATCAAATCCCTGATTGAGATAAGTTGAATTTTGATTTTGATCATACGCTTGAAGTTTTTGCATAAACTGAATGGCTAATTTCACCTTATCATCATTAATTTGAGCGCTTTGCCCACTCTCATCAAACAAATCTAAGCCAAACGCTTCCACCGCATCATTCCAAGTATAGTCAACAAATCCAAAGAGATCATTTTGTCCATCTTGATCAGTATCTTTGGTCATTTTTTCACAAAGATTCAAAAATTCATCTAAAGTCCAATCTTTACTCGGTAAAGCAATGTTTTCTTGAGTTAAAAGAGTCGTATTGACAAACATTAATTTGAGATTGCATTGATAAGGCATGGCGTAAAACTGGCCATGATAAATTCCCTCTTCTAAAGCTGGTTCATAGTATTGAGCTAAACTAAATTCCGCTTCTTGATTGATTAGCTTATTGAGGTCCAACAAAGCTCCAAGGCTTGCCAACATATTGAAATCTTGATCCAAGACCATAAATACGTCAGGCTGTTTTCCTTGCACGATTTGATCAGAAAGCCATTGCGAATAATCATCTTTGACAATTCCACTAATATATTCAACTTGAACATAAGGATGTTTTTCTTCAAAACGGTCAATCAATTGATCAACCACTTGATACGTTTCTGCTTCTGGAACGCCCCAATTGCTTGTGGAAAAAAGACCTAGACGTAAAGTAAAAGGAATAGGCAATTTCGGAACCACAATAGTCACAAGAAGACTGATGATCATTAAAATAACAACAATGACAATCCAATGATGATGGGTTCCAAATTGTCCTATTTTTCCTAATAGAACTCCACTCTTGGAAAGAGTTTGAGAGATTCCTTTTTTGCGATCTGGGCTCGCAGAAATTGATGATTTATCCTTCATTGATCATATCTCGAACTTTTTGACGGTTTTCTACCGCCCAAATAGCCAATTGGGTTCGATCTCGTAAGGAAAATTTATTCAAAATACTCGATAAATAATTGCGCACTGTCCCCTCAGAAAGATAAAGAATGGCTGCGATTTCTTTATTAGAACGGCCTCGACCCACTTGTTGAATGACTTTCCATTCTGTTCTTGAAATTTCACTTTCTGCTTTATCCTCTACTTGAATAATTGCATCCTCATCTAAGCGCTTTGAAAACATGGAAAATACTTTGGCCGCGATATCAGGATTGAGCATAGCTCCACCTGAATGCACAGTTTTAATCGCATTGGTTAATTCCTCCATGGATACTCCTTTGAGTAAATAGCCACTTGCTCCATATCGTAAAGCCGAGAAGACGAAGTCTTCATCATCAAAGGTTGTTAAAACAATGACTTTAGTTTTAGGATAATCCTTTTTAACTTGCTTAGTACACAATACCCCATCCATTTTTGGCATTCGAATATCCATTAAAATTACATCTACATATTCTCTTTTTAAAATATCGAGCACTCCTAAACCATTCGAAGCGGTGCCCACAACATGAAGATCTTCATCCATGGAAAGCACAATTTTCAAAGAATCCCGAATGAGTGCTTGATCGTCCGCAATGACTACATTAATCATCCAATTCTCCTCTTTGCAGCGGTACCTGAATGACAGTGATAAATCCATCAGAACCATCAAAACAAATGGAACCATGGATGGCTGCAATTCTTTCTTTCATTTGGGTTAAGCCATATCCAGGTTGAATATTCGAAGCGCCAAAACCGTTATCGTCAATCTTAAGCATCAAATTTTGGTTTTCTACATAAAAGTGAATCGAGATGATGGAAGCTGCTCCATGACGAATGGAGTTTGTAATACTTTCTTGTACCACTCGAAATAAAGCATCTTCCTTGGCTACATCAAAATTCACCCCTTCAATGTCATAATCCAAATTGATTTGCAACCCCTCACTCAATTGGGTAAATTCTAAAATCATCTTTTGTAAAGCCCCTTTTAATCCTGCTTGTTCTAAGGCTCCTGGTCGCAATTTTTCCAAAGAATTGCGAACATCTCCTATCCCTTCTCGGACTACTTGGCTAACCAATTGCAATTGCTTTTTAGCCATTTCTGGCGATTTATCAATGATAATTAAAGTCGCATCCACTCCAGCCGCAATTCCGGTCAAAGCATGGCCAAGCGTATCATGAATTTCCCGAGCCAGTCGTTTCCGTTCATTGTTTTCTCCAATTCGCTCTGTAATGGCCGCATAATTTTTAAGCTCGCGATTTACTTGGTTAATCATATTGAGTTCTTGAGCAATATTTTCGTTTTCAATAGTTTGATGCGAAATATATAAAGATAGATACGCCACAAAGCCAAGAAGATTTAGAGTTTCTAAAACATTTTTAATCAAGATTAAAAATCCACTAATCTGGTGATCTAAAATGTTGAAATACGCCATAGGATCCGTAATCGAAAAGAAAAAAGAAAAAACATAATAATTAGAAAAAAAGTAGAGCGCTACTAAAATTCCCATCAACGTATAGGTAACTGAAGTTTTCTCTCGACGCAAATGAAACAAGCAATCAGAAAAGACCAATAAAAATAAACCAGAATACGCCATATTCAGTTGATAAATAATCGTAAAGGCTAACACGATCTCTACCGCAATGCTGGCAATGTTAGTGGTTTTTCCCGAAATTTCGGTAACGGAACGCGATAAAATTAAAGCCGCTAATAACGCATATGAAAAAAGACACACAAAAAATACGAATACTGGATCGCGCGGAATGTGAGAAACTCGACTCAAAAATAAATAGCTTTTGTTTTGATCAATCAAAAAGCGGGTAGCCAATAAGTTGGTACTGGCATAAAACATTATGATTAAATAGTTAATTCCTACCATCATATTGCGGAGCGAACTAATCCATTCCATGCTTTGAATTTTTTTGATTCCTTTGAGTTTTTGAAAAATACTCATTGCCATTCCCTCAGATTTTGCTTTTCAATGTTGGAACGATCTAACAGTTCAACGGGAATAATAATGGTGGATTGTACTTCTACTCCCTCCAAAAAAGAGTACATAGAATTTGCCGCATACGCTGCCATCGTATACGGAGATTGCATGACTGTAGCTTCAGCTACTGAATCTCGCGTTAATTGTTCTTTAAAATCAGGCGTCCCATCCACTCCATAAACGCGAATGTCTGGGCGATTGGCATACTCTAATGCGGCAATGGCTCCCATTGCACTTGGGTCATTGAGACACATAATAAAATTAATATCTGGAGTCTCAGCGAGCATATCTAAAACTGCCGGCATGGCGATTTCTGTTTGCCCATCGCTTTCCGCTTCATTTACGATTTCAAACTGATCAAAGTAAGCAATGGAATCTTTAAAACCCTGAATACGATCTTGACCACTAATCGTAGAGGAATGTTTAATCAAGGCGATCTTGCCTCCATCATATTTATGAACAAGATCTTGAGCCCATAACACCCCTGCTTGATAATTATCCGAGTATACGGCGCTGACAATCTCGGAAGAGGAGTCCAGAGGGCAATCAATCACAATGATGGGAATTCCTTGATTTGTGGCTTTTTCTAAACTTTCTGCAATTTGGATCGAATCGACTGGATTGATAAAGATTCCATCGACTTTCATTTCGATAAACTCTTCTATTTGTTGAATCTGTTTTTCAGGATCTAGCATTGGATCTCGTAAAACCAAAGAATCGCCCTTATTTTGAATACTTTTTACCAATTCGTTTTGGATAACCGAATAAAACGGATTGTTCATTGTCATATAAGTTACTCCAAACAATCGAAAGTTCCGATTATCTGTATAGGCATAGAGGTCATATACAAACGCAGAGGTAATAAACATTAAGGCAATGAGCATCCATAAAAACAAATCTCTTTTTTCCTTCATTGTAATAGCGGATTGGATACTTATGACTGAAGTCGTGAGAGGAAAATCCGCTCCTTCCTGTAACGTATCCATTAGCCTAGTGCTAATTTCCTCCAAAAAGCCATCTTTCTAGTTGAAACAATCACTCATATTATTTTGGTAAGCCACCTATAGCCATCATTTTTTAGCACTTAGTGCTAGTAGCCTAGACCAATTTTAAGATTAACCTCAAAATAATGCAGTTTTCTAAAAAATTAGGCTAGTCAACAGATTTTACAATTCGCGACTTTCCTAGTTTGTCAACTGAGCTCACTAAAATTTTAATAATGCGTTTCGCTTTTTTTTGGTAATGCACTTTTAACATAGATGATAAAAATTACCTCAAAAGGTGAATAAGGTTAACAAATTCTTCTTTCACCTTAGTCTAACCTAAATTTTTAAGAACGAAAATCGAGTCTTAATTTTATAATTTTTGTATTAGCTAAGAGATTAGGAACAAGAATCAAACGGTTTTTACTTTGGCATTGAACTCTTAAAAAGGGTGTTGAAAGAAAAAAAACACCTTTTTACTTAAAATTTTTCCCTTTCTCTCGACTCGTTTTTAGAGAAAATAAAGCTATTTTCCTTATTGAAAAGAGGTATATCTATCTTAGGAATTACCATATTTCACCCAAATTTTATCCAATTATCTACTCGCAATCGCTTATATTTATAGTTATTAATTACTATTTTCTCTTTTTCTTTGTTTTTGATGAAATTTTCTAAAAA
>CAYMGC010000004.1:0-21685 GCA_964389885.1 uncultured Erysipelotrichaceae bacterium
GGAAAGGACTGATCCTTTCCTCTTTTTTCTTTATTAAATCAATACGCCTTCCCCTTTAAAAATAGCCTCTTTGGCTTGGCTCCAACGCGTTTGATTTTCTGTAGCACTTGCTTTGGCATTTTCCTCTAAGTAAGGAACAAATCCCAAGGATTTATATAAAAGAATCGCCGGCCAAGAGGCCGCTTGGGTGGAAAGAGACAACGTTTGGTTGGGCTCTTCTTGATGAAAGGTAGCCATGGCTCTTTTTAAAGCCGCTTTTGCTAGGCCTTGATGTTGATCGTTAGGACTTGTCATCAGCCAGTGAATGCGTTTGCCCAAGGGAAAAGCGGTTCCCGGCCAAAGACCAACACTACAAGCTAAATGATTGTCCTTTAAAGACTTGATCGCAAAAAGATGGTGAAGGAAATACTTTGGATCGTGTTGGTACATCGCATTAAAAATTTCAAGAGCTTGGTCAACCTCAGTAACAAAGCCCAGTTCCACCAATAATTTAGCCCACTCTAGGCGAAAGGAAGGAATCTCTTCAGGTTCAATCC
This sequence comes from uncultured Erysipelotrichaceae bacterium, assembly GCA_964389885.1. Classification (GTDB taxonomy): domain Bacteria; phylum Bacillota_I; class Bacilli_A; order Erysipelotrichales; family Erysipelotrichaceae; genus Allobaculum. Next base: position 537 of record CAYMGC010000004.1, read on the forward strand.
AGGCATAATCAGGGGGTAAAGATTTTGTTTTAAGATCTAGAGCGTTTAAGGTCGTTGAAGAAACAATCATAAAAAGTGGATCCAAAGAATATCGCTCATCGATCAAAGTGGGTTTGAAAGAAGGTGTAGACATGATCGTTTTCCTTACTTTAATTCCACCAAAGTGGCCCCAAGACCGCCATCGCCTGGGCCACCTGAAGTGATACCTTTGACTTGGGGATGTTTGCGTAAATCTTCCCAAACGGCGTTGCGTAAAGCACCTGTTCCCATACCATGAATAATGCGCACGTTTTTGATGCGATGATACACGGCTTGATCTAAGTAATGATCCAAGGCTTCAATTCCTTCTTCGACATGCATGCCAATGAGGTTGAGTTCCATAGGAAAAGCCTTGAAAGAGCGCTCAGGACGATTGGAACGCCGAATGGATTTGGGTTCTTTGGGTTTATTCATCGGGGTGAGTTGATCTATTGACACCGTAACCCGTCGTCCATTGACCAAAACTACGGCTTTTTCTTTGCGTATGGATTGAATTTCTCCATGGTTATTGAGAGTGGCAATGCGGACATAATCTCCCGCCTTAAATGTTTGTTCGGGTTGATCTTGACCTTCTTGAGTGGGCTCATATAATTCATCCAGTTTGGCCATTTGACTAATTTGTTCATGAGACGCTTTTTGAGTCGATTTTTTTAAATCCCGAATGATTTGTTTGGCTTCCTCTTTTTTCTCATACAACATGTCTTCGAGTTGATGAGCGTATTCCGTGTCTAAACGCTGTTTTTGTTGGGCCCACTTGGTTTTATCGTGTTCCGCTTGGCGTTGCAATTCGTGCGCATTTGCAATGAGCTGATCAAAACGATCTTTTTGTTTTTGGACTTGGGCTTGCTGGTGTTCGAGCGCTTCAAGTTGTCGAGCGTTTTCGGATTCACTATCTTCTTTAATTTGTGCAGCCCGCGCCATGATGTCTTGAGATAAGCCAAACTGACGGGCAATGTGAAAGGCACAGCTTGCGCCACTGACCCCTTCTAAAAAGCGATAGGTGGGTTTGAGGGTTTCTAAATCAAATTCCACACTCCCCACTAAAACGCTTGGATTGGTTTTGCCAAAGGCTTTAACTTGATTGTAGTGGGTTGAGGTTAAAACCGTTGCTCCTTTTTGGATCAAATCCTCCAACACCGCTTGGGCAAGACTTGCCCCTTCTAAAGGATCGGTACCGTTGCCAATTTCATCCAACAAGACAAAGGTATCTTGATCGGCCAAATGCGTAATTCGTCCTAGTTTTTGAGCGTGCGCTGAGAAAGTAGACAGATTTTGTTCAATGGATTGTTCATCCCCAATGTCAAAGAAAAATTGGGAATAAAGGGGCAACATCGCACTATGAGCGGAAACCGGAAAGCCACTATGGGCCAGTAACAAAAACAACCCAATGGTTTTCAAAGTAACGGTTTTTCCTCCCATATTTGAACCGGTGATCATTAAGCACGCTTTATCCGCCGCAATATTGTAGGTATTGGCCACGGCTTTTTGCGCATCGAGCAAGGGATGAATGGCATGCTCTAAGCGAATGGCGTGATTAGACGTATGTAAAGTCGGTATCGTTCCATCGTGGCTTTGCATCCAACGGCCTTTGGCTATGGCTAAATCAATGGTCTCTACACTTTCTTCATTGGATTCGAGGGCGCGGGCATGCTTACGCACTAGGCTGCTGAGTTCTTGGCAAATGCGCTTTTTTTCCTCTTCGATTTCCAATTGAATTTCGGCTACTTTGTTATTGAGGGGAACTAGAGCGTTGGGTTCCACATAACTCGCCGCTCCAGATTGGCTTAGTCCATGAATCATGCCTCCATATTTATATTTATCGGTAGCTTTCATCAGCACACATAGTCTTGAACCAACCGAGACGCTGACGGTATCCACCAAAGAATTGGCATTGGCTTTAATGAAACGCTTGGCTGCTGCAGACAAATCCGCTTTGGCTTGAATCAATCCACTGTCTAAAGAGCGCAATTTAGCAGTAGCATCCATGCGCACTTGGCCCGAAAGATCGATGGCTCCATCAATTTTTTGGGCTAAAGGTTTTAAAGGATCAATGGTTTGAGCAATTTCAAACAATAAGGGCTCTTCTTCTTCACTAAAAGCTTTTGCCACGCTTTGACAGGCCGCTAAGAAAAAAGACACTTCTAACAGTTCTTGCGGACGCAAGGTGATGCCTTTTTTGGCTGCTTCGATTAAGGCAAGAAGGTCTGAAAAGCCTCCAAGCGAAACCTCCTTGCCTTTTTGAAGAAAGGCAAAGGCCTCGCTTGCTAAGGATAGATCGTGTCGCATCTCTAGAATATTGGGTAAAGGGGTGGCTTGGCGAATGCGTTCTACAGTCCGTGGGGAATAGGCATATTGGGCAAATTGGTCTAAGACACTCGAAAAATCGACGGCTTCATATTCTAAATTCATAAAAACTCCTTTTTTAGTTTTAATTTCTTTTATTTTAAGTCTATCCTAGCCATAAGATGAAAACGAAGAAAATTTCAAGTTTTTGAAAGGAATGCTACAATAATTTTTATGACAACTGTCACCAAAACGATGAGTCCTGAAGCTATCCAAAACCTTTACGCCAAAGTGAAGCCAATCTCTATACGGGAAACACAACCGCAATATACCCTTTGGCAATTGAAAACCTCTGAAGTCACCATTACCGCTTACCAAAGTGGAAAAGTTGTCTTTCAAGGAAAAGATGTAAGCTGGTTGGTCGACGATGAACCAACAAGAGAAAACACTCCAACAAGCACTAAGTCTTTCCCAAAAAGTCCTTCTAAAAATCAAAGGTCATCCTCTAAGACCACTTCCTCTTCTCTCACTTTTCCCCAAGCGGGAAGTGATGAAGTGGGCACGGGTGATTATTTAGGCCCTTTAGTAGTGGCCGCCACGATCGTACCGGATGCGCAAACCGCTCAACAACTTGAAGCCTTAAACATTACCGATTCCAAAGCGATGACGGATGCCATGATTCGTAAAGTGGCCCCAAAAATTGCGCAAATGTTGCCTTATTGCGTCATTGTTTTATCCAATGAACGGTATAATGCCATTTACAACACCGATTCTATGAATCTAAATAAGCTCAAAGCCCAAGCGCATAATCAAGCGTATTTACGACTTCAAAAAAAGGGCTACACTATCCCAAAGCAAGCGGTTGTGGACCAATTTTGTACTCCTCGACTCTATTTTTCCTATTTAAAGGATGTTCAAGACGTATTTCACGATTTGCAGTTTGAAACCAAAGCTGAATCCAAATATCCAGCTGTAGCGGCGGCCTCTGTTTTAGCCCGTTTTGCCTTTTTACAAGCGATGGATCAACTTGAAAAACAATATGGAATGCCCTTTGCAAAAGGAGGGGGCGAAAAAGCCACGCAAAGCGCTCAAGAATTTGTACGAAAGTATGGTAAAGATCAGTTAAAATATGTCGCTAAGCTTCATTTTGTGAACACCACACGCCTTGACTTTTAAAATCAAAAACCGTCTAATCACCAATTTCTTTGGTTTGATTGGACGGTTTTTGATTTCTTTGGAATAAGTTTTTACGTATAGAACGGTGATATTTTACGTTCCTTAAAGAGATGGAGGATTTCTTGTTACAAAAATTAAAATCAAAGGAGAAGCTATGAAGATAATCACTTATCAAGAAAAATACCAGCAACAAATCATCGACTTAATTTTGTTTATTCAAAACGAGGAGGCCAAAATCAATTTATCCTTAGAAGAACAGCCAGATTTATTGAATATTGCCAAATATTATCAAAAAGAAGGAGGAGAATTTTGGCTAGCGGTAGAGGATAATCAAGTGATTGGGACCTTGGCTTTAATGAACAAGGGAAATGGAAATGGGATTTTGAAAAAAGGATTTGTAAAACAAGAATATCGTAAATGTGGAATTTTAACCAAACTGTATAAGACTCTACTTGATTATGCCAAAGAGAAGCAGATGAAACGATTAATGTTTGACACGCCATCCGTGGCTACAAACTGCCATCGCTTCTTTGAAAAAGCGGGCTATATTCGTATTTCGAAAAACGAACAACCTTTTGAATATGACTATCCCGACCGAAATTCCTATTTGTATTTACTCGAACTTTAAAGAAGCCATCTCCTTCAATAAAATTTGGATAGCATTGGGTACAAAAAAAGGGGAAAAGAGAAAAACTCTCTTTAACCCTCTTTTTTTATGAAAACCGTTTATAAGGGCAAAACCTTAGCTTCAATTTGAACTTGGCAAGGGAGTTGTACATACGCTACTCCAGCATCTTCAAACATCCGTTTGCTGGCGAGATTTTCTGGCGTACCATTGTATTTATCCGATTCGTAGATAACTTTGGAGATTCCCGATTGAATAATGGCTTTCGCACACTCATTGCAGGGAAAAAGGGAGACATATAAGGTACAGCCACTTAAATTTTGAATGGAATTTAAAATTGCATTCAATTCCGCATGGACCACATAGGGGTATTTGGTATCGAGAAAATCACCTTGACGACTCCAGGAATAAGCATCGTCATCACACCCTTTGGGAAAGCCATTGTAGCCTAAGCCCACCACTCGCTTTTGCGCATTCACAATGCAAGCGCCCACCTGCGTATTGGGATCTTTAGAACGAAAAGCGGCTAAATGGGCCATGCCCATAAAGTATTCATCCCACGATAAGATATCGCTTCGCTTCACGCGTCTTCTCCTTGTCTGAGGTCTTGAAGAATCGTAGCGAAGGTAGGATCCAATGGCGCTTCAAATTCCATCTTTTCCCCAGTTCTTGGATGAATCAGTTCAAGCTTATAAGCATGGAGCAATTGCCCATTGGCTTCAAGTGTTTTACGAGGTCCATATTTTGGATCTCCCGCTACGGGATGTTTAATGTAAGCCATATGAACACGAATTTGGTGAGTTCGACCCGTTTCTAGCTTGCACTCGATGTAAGCGAAGTCTTTGAAGTTTTCTAAAACCGTAAAATGCGTGATGGCAGGCTTAGAATTTTTGGCCGTTACTCCCATTTTTTGTCGATCTTTTTCATCTCGTCCAATTGGGGCATTAATGGTGCCAATGGTATGAGAAAAAGGATGATGGACGATAGCCAAATAGGTTCGCTTGGCCGTTTTTTCGGCCATTTGTTTGGCAAGGGATTCATGAGCTAAATCGTTTTTAGCCGCCACAATCAATCCAGAAGTATCTTTATCGATGCGGTGTACAATTCCTGGTCGCATTACGCCATTGATTCCCGAAAGATCATGACAATGCGCGAGTAAGCCATTGACCAAAGTATGAGAATAATGACCAGGAGCAGGATGGACGACTAAGCCCTTGGGTTTGTTGATGACAATAATGTCACTGTCCTCATAAACAATATCCAAATCCATTTCTTCCGGCAAAACTTCCATGCTTTCTGCTGGAGGCATATCCACAACAAGCGTATCGCCTTCTTGAAGCTTCGTACTGGCTTTGGGAAGTTTACCATTGACCATCACGCGTTCTTGGTCAATTAAATCGGCTGCTCGCTTACGCGAAATATCCAACAAATCACAAAGCGCTTTATCCAATCGCGTTTTAGCGTTGGCGGAATCGATGGAAAAAGTGAGGATCTTTTCTTCATCTTCTTGTTCTTCTAGCTCTTCGGATTCGTTTTCAGGATTTGGAGAATCCGTAAAAGTGATATCAATTTCTTCAGTAGGCATAAAATCCACCTTTCTATTGATTGTTAAAGAGAAAGAAAAATAAGCCAAAAACGACGCTCAAGCCGTCTTTGGCTTATGAAAAACACAAAGCCTATAAAACCTTTCCAAATACTTTCTTGAGTAAAGGCGGGAAAACTCCTGCCTTTTATAGTGTAAAGCCCTTAAGCCTTTTCATCATGGTTTACGCTTTGATCTATTTCTTCTTTTAACTGAAGGGGATCAAGCTTAATGGTTTCTTGAGGTTCATTGGTTTGATCTTGCGATAAAGGAGGCTGAAGGGTATTTTTTTCTTGGTTTTCTAAACGCTTTTGGTCTTGGCGATCTTGCCAGAGTAAGGATACAAACAATAAGACAAAACCAAGGGAAATGCAGACATCGGCTACATTAAACACTGCAAAGGGTGAGCCAAAAATATAAAACAAGAAAAAGTCGCGGACATAGCCAAATCGAATGCGATCGATTAAATTGCCTAAAGCGCCGGCCATAATTAAGGCTAAGGCAAAATCGATTTTTGAGTTGTCACTTTTAAAGAAGTAATACACCATCACCCCTAAGGCAATAATTGTAAGGATGATGAAAAACCACATCCCTATACCATCAAAGCTTGAAAAAGCCGCTCCGGTATTGCGCACATAGGTCAATTCAAAAAAGCCAGGCACAATTTCTAAGCTTTCCCCTAAGGGAATGGTTTTTACAATGGCCCACTTGGTCCATTGGTCCAATCCCACTAAAATCACTAACATCACCAAGGCAGCTGCAATGGCAGGCGCTTTGGTTTTTAAACGTGTTTTCAAATCTTGTACTTCCTTTCAGGTCATCTAGAACAGCTGATCCCCTTTTTTCGGCCTGAAAAGCATTTTATAAAAAAGCCATAAGCTTAAGCAAAACGAAACAAAAAATCCTGCAAAGCCAAGTAAGGGAATGTCTAGAAAAGTCGGTTTCATATTGGTAGTACAAACAATGGAACTGCCCACTAACAAGGCCGCAATCAAAATTACCACGACCACCCGATCAATGGTTTGATTGAGATTTGGTAAGATGGTTTGTTCCAAATCAGCCACCGAAATGCCAACACGTAGCTGTCCTTTTTGAAGCAATCCTAAAATACGATCCGCTCTTAAAGGTAAGTTTAAAAGGGCTTTGTAATCGGCATACAATTGACGCAACGAACTTTCTATTTCCTGGTTCCAATCGATTTGATCAAAAGAAGTTTTCTCTTTGGAAATATAGGACAACATGTTCACTTGTGGATTGAGATCTTTTAAAGTGCCTTGAATGGTGACTAAACTTCTGGCTAACATCGCAATCCCTTTGGGAAGTTTAATTTTATACTCATGGCAAATTTCTATGGCTTCTTCTGCCAATACCCCTAAATCGAGAGTATCAAAACTTTGACCCAAATAACGATTTAGGTAGTTTTCTAGAGAATTGCAAAAACCGACATAATCAAGATTAGTAGGTGGAATACCAATTTCAAGGACTCCCTCGGCAATGCCAGCGACATCTCGAGCGGCTAAAGACTTCAAAATTAAGCCAATGGAATTGGCTTCACTTTTTGAGATCTCTCCCATCATGCCAAAGTCAATCCAAGCAATCCGTCCATCATCCACTTTTAAATTGCCGGAATGTGGATCCGCATGGAAAAAGCCATAGTTAATGATTTGATCCAAAAAGTTTAACCCTAAACGCATCGCAATTTCTTCGCGCGAATAGCCTTCTTTTTCTAGGCCAGGATAATCATCAATTGGAATTCCTCCAATATCTTCCATAACCAAAATGTTAGGACGAGTAAATTCATTGCGGATTTTCGGTACTTTAATGTAATTTAAGCCTTCCATTTGTTTTCCAAAGCGGTTCGCATTGGCCGCTTCATGGCGAAAATCCATTTCTTCTTGAGAAGTCGTCCAAAATTCATCCACTAAGGAGGGCAAATCCACTAAAGAGGAAATCGTTTTGCTTTTAGAAAGCAACTTTGCCCCTTTCTTCATCATATCGACATCCACTTTCATTTGCTCATAAAGTCCAGGTCGTTGAACTTTAACTACCACTTTTTGGCCATCTTTGGTGACGGCTTCATGAACTTGGGCCATACTGGCTGAGCCTAAAGGTGTTTTTGAAAAGGACGTAAAGAGTTCTTCGGGCGTTTTACCATAGGTTTGAATAATTTCTTGACGTACAACGTCATAAGGCATGGGATTGACTTTAGAGCGAAGCTGTTCGAGTTCATGGGTATAAGCAGGAGGTAATAAATCTTGACGTGAAGACATGATCTGACCAAACTTGACATAAGTTGGGCCAAGGTCTTCTAAAATCATGCGAAGCTTTTGGGGTGTCATGCCTTGAAGGGCATGGTATTTGTTGAGAACTTTGACAATTTGATTCAATCGTCTTGAAGACGTTTTCGTTTTAGAAGGTGTCTTTTTTTCTTTATCTTCAAGCTTTATTTGTTCTGATGTTGGGTCTAGAAAAGAAGATTTCTCAAAGGGGATTGAACCCTCGCTTGAATCCTGGACGGAGACAGGAACTTCTTTTTCTAAATCTTCCAATACAATTTCTTGGTCTTCTTTTTGAACTTTGCCCTCTTCTAAAACCATATATCCTTGAGCTTCTTGCGTCACTTCTACATCCAAAGTGGAATCAAAGGCATTGGCTAAATTTTTGCCGAGTTCGATTTTAAAATGCGTTGGTTTTGAAATATCCCTTTTTTCGGCTTCTTCCACAAAAATTTCTTCTTGCGTGATCTCATCCAAAGATGGCTCAGAAGCGGTCTTTTTTGTTTCTGAATTGATCTTCGCTTCTTTTGGAATGGGATCGCTCTTTTCTTTTTGAGAGGAATTGGACGTAAAAGAAGTATTGGATGAATGATCAGACGAGTTTAAATCTTTCTCTTCTTGAATAGATTTAGGATTGGTTTGAGGAGTCTTTTTGTCCATTGGAATCTCCATGTTGTAAAGGTACGTTTTCTAACTCTTCTTTTTCAGTGCTTACAATTTGAATTGAAATAGAAGGAATCGGAATATGCAAAGCCAAATCAATGGCCCATTTATTTTTCTTATCGACTTTAATCATAGGAAAATTTTAACATGAAGCTTTAAAGTCTAGAGCGGAATAAAAAAAGAGGGAAAAGAATCCCTTCTATTCAATATAGAAAATCAAAATTTAAATTTTCTAGGCTTTAAAGAAGAAAGGATTGGTTTAATTTTTTCAAAGTTTTTTTCTACAGGCAAGCTTCCATCCAGTACGATTTGGGGACAGGACAATTGTTTTTGCCAAGTATCAAACTTTAAGCGACTTCTATGATCCAATCCTCCTTGATCATAAAAAGCAGCCCATTTCAAAAAATGTTGGTGTGTTTCGTATAAATCTCCTCCTCTATCAATTCGATTTCCAAAACGCTCTCGTTCCCTTTTTTTTAATCGGTCAATTCGAATAGTCGTATCCGTTTCTAGACGAAGAGCAAGACAAAAGGAAGGAATCAGTTCATCTCCCCAGTCCACTAAAGATCCAGAAAGAACCACTTTATCGTGTTTAGCTAAGTCTTTTTTCAGGCCCTCTAGCCGATCCGAAATACTTCTTTTTAGTTGATAAGGCGGATTGGTTGGTTGCCAAAAATAGTCGTCAATATCCATAAAAAAATAGCCAAGTTTGTGACAAATATATTGACCAAGTGTAGACGTTCCAGAACCAGAGGCCCCATAAATATAAATAATCTGTTTTTCCATTTTTTAAAAATAAAGGAAACTGAGTGATTGAGTAAGTTTTTTGATTCAAATATTTATATTGGTTAACTTAGCAATAAAACGAAAAAAGCTTTTCCCATCTTTTATGAGAAAAGCCTTTAGAAACGATTTAATCTTATAAATTTAATTTTAAATCTTCTTCAGTATACAAATTGGCTTTTAAAAATCCCTTATGAAGGATCCAGGTAAACAGTGCAGGAAATACAAAGGAAATAAGAATTAAAGCGATCCAATCCATCATTCCAACCGCCTTTAAGCTTCCTGTTTCATTCATCCAACCTGTAATAACGCCAATTTGGCCTACCAAACCACAGGTTCCCATTCCACTTGAAATAGCTGGACCATTCATTTCTAGATGAAAGAGAACGGTAGCAATCGGACCCACTAAAGCACTTGCTAAAATCGTTGGTAACCAAATAATTGGCTTCTTAACAATATTTCCCATTTGAAGCATAGAGGTTCCTAGTCCTTGAGCGACTAAGCCAGCCCATTTATTAACAGCAAAGCTCATGACGGCAAAGCCGATCATTTGAGTACAACATCCCGCTAAAGCTGCTCCTCCCGCTAAACCCGTTAAGGAAAGGGCGGCACAAATGGCGGCTGAACTAATGGGCAACGTTAAGAAAATTCCCATGAGTACCGAAACCAAAATCCCCATTAAGAAGGGCTGTAAATCGGTAGCCCACATGATCAAATTACCAAGCCAAATCGCCCATTGTCCAATCGTTGGCGCACACCAAATCGCTAAAATACTGCCTACGAAAATGGTTACAAATGGAGTGATGAGGATATCGATTTTTGTTTCTTTGGAGACCAATTTTCCGCATTCACAAGCAATGACTGCAATAAAATATACCGCTAAAGGACCACCGGCTCCTCCTAAGGCATCGGCCGCATAGCCAGCCGCTAAAAGAGAAAACAATACCAAATTAGGGGCATTTAACGCCATCCCAATGGCTGCGGCCATTGCAGGGCCTTTTACAGCCGTGGCGTAACTTCCAATTTCAATGAGAATGGGTAACGAAAATAGCGTCCCTAAAGTGTTTAAAATGGTTCCCATTAATAAAGAAGCAAAAAGACCTTGAGCCATAGCAGAAAGTGCATCGATGCCATAGCGTTTAGCTGAAATGTTTACATCCTTTTTAGCCAAAAAGGCTGCGACTTGATTCATGAGTTTACTCCTTATCCGTCTCTTTAAACTCAAGCTTTCCTTTAAAGAGTTGAACTGAGTATAGTTCCCTTGCCTTAAAGCGAAAAGATTTTTTTAGGATCATTCCAATTTTTATCCAAAAACGTTAGTTCAAAACTTTTAAAGCCGACGAAAAAAGCAGTCCTAAAAAGGACTGCCAAAAGGAGAAAAATCAATTTATTGGACATCTTCTCAAGCTTCTTGGTCTTCTACCACTTCGAGCGCTTTTTCTTCTTGTTTGCCAGCTGCTTCATTTTCTACTTTAGTGGCTACAAACGATTTTTTAGACGCATCAATTGGTTTTTCGTGATCCAAAGCCTCTTTATAAATCGAAAGACGATCAATTTGTTCCTTAGAAAGCTGCGGATATTTGGGATCCATTTTCTTTAAGGCTTTTAAAATCACTTCCGAAACGAGGTAGTGGGTATACCATTTTTGATCCGCAGGAATAATATACCAAGGGTTGTGCTTCGTGGCCGTAGCATTAATGGCTGCTTCGTAAGCTTCCGTGTATTCATTCCACAATCCCCGTTCTGCTAAATCCGCTTCCGAAAATTTCCAGTTTTTCTCAGGCTTTTCAATACGCTCTAAGAAGCGCTCTTTTTGTTTTTCGGCAGAGACATTGAGATAAATTTTAACGATACGATAGCCATTTTGGTAAAGATATTCTTCAAAGTTGCAAATTTGCTCATAGCGATTTTTGATAATGGCTGGTTTCAACAAACGTTCGGGTAACTGATAATTTTTCCAAAGTTCGCGAACTTTTACGATCAATACATCTTCATAGTAAGAGCGGTTAAAGATCGCAATTTTTCCGCGGACTGGAAGAGCCTTATTGAACCGCCACAAAAAGTCATGAGCCAATTCTTCATGAGTTGGCGTTTTAAAACTATATACATCTACACCTTGTGGATTTACGCCACTCATAACATGTTTAATCGTGCCATCTTTTCCAGCCGCATCGCGGGCTTGAATTAAGATGATCAAACCTTCACGACCCTCAGCATAGAGCTTATCTTGGAATTGTTGGATTTGAAGCTGATTGGCAGCTGTTTTGGCAATAATTTCTTCTTTGTGTTTTTTATGGCCTTCGGCTCCAGTAGGCATTTTGTTGATTTGAATCTTAGTGGATCCATCCACTTTGTATTGTTTTAACATGGCAAATTCCTCTATTTTGGCTAGGCCAAGCATAACGATTTTTTGAGTTTAAATCTTAGAAAATGACTCAAAAATAGTTAAAAAACTGTAACAATTGGGATCCTCCTTGTCTACGCCACAAAAAGACTAACGATCTTCTTTACTTATAAAGGACTAGACAACGCCGATAAGATTTTTGCCTTTACATTTCTCTTTTATTCTTTTTCCTTCTCCTTAATATGAGTAGGCACACTAAATTTTTTTAACTTTCTTTAATTTGTCTCACTGCGTTTTGATTCCACTAAGATGATGGAAAGGAAGATCAAAATTCCACCAATCCAATGAATAAGACTCAGATTTTCCTGTAATAAAATCGCACTAAATAAATTGGCCCAAAGACATTCCGTAGCCAATAAGATGGAAACACTCGATGGAGAAGTATATTGTTGGGCGATCGTTTGCATTAAGTAGCAAAGAAAGGTAGAAAGAATAACCAAATAGCCCATAGAAAGCCATCCTTGTTCTCCAATATGAGTAGGCCAAGATGAAAAAAGCCCAAAGGGAAGAGAACATAAGGCAGCTACACTCAATTGAATAGCGTTTAATCCATAAGCTGAGGTGTGCTTGGCTTGATCCAAGCTAATAATTTGCGCTGCAAAGAAAAGAGCACAGCTCAACGATAACAAATCACCCATCCCAAAAGAAAAGCTTCCTTGGCTTAAAGACAAGCACCCAATTCCAGCTAGACAACAAATTGAGGCTACTAAGACTAAGCGATTGGGTTTTTTATGGAACAAAATCCACATTCCATAGGGAACAAGTACAACATATACGGCTGTTAAAAAGGCATTCATTCCTGGATTGGTAAGGTCCATCCCAAAAGTTTGAAAAGCAAAGGCAATATACAAAAAAAGACCTGACCAAAAACCAATTTTAAGCTCTTGTTTTTGAATTTTTTCTTGTCGCCATAAAACGGGAAGCCAAGCCAATAAACTTGCCCCAACAAAGCGAACACAAAGCAAGGCCAAAGGAGAAAATACTCCCAAAGCAAGATCTGTGGCCACAAACCCTCCACCCCAAATAAGAGCGGTCAAAATACATAAAATATTTGCTTTTTGTGAACTCATAAAATTCCTCCAAATTTTTATTGTAGAGGGACGAAAAGTTCTCTCCAAAAAAAAGCCGCTTCCCAAAAAGGAAGCGGAGAAAAAAGGTTCGATTTGATTGTTTAATGTCAGGCTAGCATATCCTCTTAAGGCGATGGGTTCACTGGGTTCAGCATCGATTTGATCAGCCTGAGCTTGGGTAATCATTTTGTTTTTGACCATGGCATTTAGGACGAGTTGTTGCTTCGCTTTAGCTTGCTCATAATGATCCGACAATTGAAAATAAGCCGGAGATTGAGGAATACCCGCTAACATCGTGGCTTGCCCAGCACTGAGATTAAGAGGGGTGACGCCATAATACCCTTGGCTAGCCTGTCCAATTCCTTGAAAACTATCCCCATAGTTGATGATGTTGACATACAATGACAAGATCGTTTCTTTGGAATACCGCTCACATAACCGAGTGGCTAAAACGATTTCAGCCGCTTTCCAAATGGGAGTTCCGTCATACTGCTTGTACAAGTTTTTGACCACTTGCATGGCAATGGTTGATCCCCCTGAAGGAGGAATAAAAGGCAATACCTGACTGGCAGTAGCCCGAACTAAGGATACTAAATCCACAGCTCCATGATCGTAATAGCGAGCATCTTCAATAGCTATAGTGGCTTGATATAAGGTTGGATTGACTTGATCGTAAGGAACATAGCTAGAAGACGTTAACACTTGATTGACTAAAGTATCCAAAGATTGTTTGGCTTCATATTCATCAGCTCGTTGAATTCCATCGATGAAAAACCAAATGGTTCCGGCGACGGCTAAGGCTAAAACAAGCAGAAACAAACGCTTTAAAAATTTCATGTATAGAAGTCTCCTTATAGCTGGCTTTGTGGCTTTAGCTTATCATTCCCTTTAAAATTTACGCCTTCTTGTTCCCTTGCATCTTTCTTACGCGAAAGACATTTAATTAACATCCCCTATCCTCAAAAAAAGATCCCACACGGGACCTTCCTTTACTTTTTATTTTTTGTTTTCGTCGAGCTTGAAGCATTGCCTCCTGCTCCATTGAACGCTTTCATGACCTGCCGAATCTGCGCCTCGGTGGGTTTACGACCCATCTGTAAATACATGGCACGAATCATTTTTTCATTGACCGGCGGATTTTCCTTGATCTCCTTTTCAAACTTTCGTTTGGTAAGAAAAAAGGTGACCACAGCGCCAATGGCTGCGCCAACTAAAGCATAAAGTACTGAAGACCAAAATCCTTCCATCTTGTATTCGCTCCATTCTTAAAATATTTTATTCTTCGATCATTCTACACAAATTAAGAAAGGGACTCAATACGAACAAAATTTTGAGCCCATCCCTACATGTTTCGATCGTCTTTTTCTTCAAAGGAAAGACACAATTGTTTTTTACGCCAAGTGTCCTCTTCCTCCAATTGAGTGCGTTCACCCGAAGTCAGTCGTAAGCTTAAAGCTTCAAAAGAACAAGGAGTGGCTAAAGCGTTTTGACTGGACCAAGTGGCATAAGGTTCCATTTTAGGAAGATTGCTCACGTCAAGAGGAGACAGTTCAGGATCCTCAAAAGCAATTGGATCGCCCAAAACACTTGAAGCCACACTAAAAACTTGAAGAGGACGCGATTTAATTTCTTTAAACAAGCGCATTCCTTTGGCAGGACGACGCAAGCGATCAATAGAAGCCGCAGCTAATTTTTTAAATTGGCCTCCATCGTTTTCCAAAAGAATCCAGCCATGCTCTAATAAAGCTTCTGAACTAGGAATCACCGCTTGTAAGGTATCATCGCTTTCCAAATTCATGGCTCGGACGCCTTTGCTTTTGCCTTTGGAAAGAGGGATGTCTTCACTATCCATCCAAAAGCCAAAGCCACGTTTTGAAATCAATAAAATTTTATCTTGAGCACTCGGGCTAGCTACCACAAACTCTAAAGAATCCTCTTGGCCTAAATTCATCAATGCCACCAAACGGCCACGCATTTTGTTGGGTAAATCTTCGCGATGTAAGCGGCGCACTTGGCCAAGTTTGGAGGCAAGAACTAAATCCGTATGTACACTCGGCTCTTTTTCCACAAAGACTTGAACAATTTGCTCTCCTGGCTCGGTTTTGAAAAAGCTTGAAAGATGAACGCCTAAATCTTTCCACTTCTTTTCTTCCAATTGATAAATCGGGATCAGGCCAAAGCGGCCTTTATTGGTAAAAAAGAGAAGGGTGTCAAGAGTAGAAACTGGTGCGGAGAAGACAAATTGATCGCCTTCTTTTAATCCTCCAGCACTCGATTGGCTGGTAGCAAACGAACGTTTGGAAACGCGCTTTAAATAACCTTGTCTTGAAATGCTTAAAATAACTTGCTCTTCGACAATCATATCGCGATCATCGACAACCACTTCGGCACTTTCCTCTACAATTTTAGAGCGTCTAGGCATCGTAAAGGCATCGGATACCTCTTGCAATTCCTTTTTCATCAAAGCAATACGCTTAGTTGGATTTTTAAGGATGCTTTCTAAAGAACGAATCTCTTTTTGTAAAGTCTTTTGTTCTTTTTCCAAAGCCGTCAAATCCGTAGTCGACAAGCGATAGAGTTGCATCGTGACAATGGCTTCACTTTGGGCTTCGCTAAAGCCGAAATGCTCCATGATGTTGGTTTTGGACTGCGATTTGGATTTGGAAGCCCGAATGACATCCAAAATCTCATTTAAAATGGAAACAGCTCGGATTAATCCTTCTACGATATGTAAGCGATCTTGTCGTCGTTTTAAATCGTATTGACTACGAGCTAAAACAACCTCTTCGCGATGGGCTAAAAAAGCATCAAGCATCGCTTCTAAGCCAAGTTGTTTGGGGGTACGATTGACAATCGCAATGACATTGTAGTGGTAATACACTTGCAAATCGGTATTTTTATACAAGTAATTTAAAATGGCTTGTCCATTGGCCTCTTTTTTTAAGTCACACACCAGACGCAATCCTTTACGATCGCTTTCATCGCGGACATCCAAAAGACCTGTAATCTTACCATTTAAACGCAATTCATCCATTCGTTTCACCAAACTGCTCTTGGTGACTTCATAAGGAATTTCAGTAATGACAATTTGATTAATGGTTTTTCCTTCAACCAGTTCAGCTTTTGCTCGAATGGCAATACGTCCTTTGCCTGTTTTTAACGCTTCATAAATGCCTTCTTTTCCTAAAATAATGCCGCCAGTGGGAAAGTCGGGTCCTTTAACAAAATCCATGAGTTCATCCAGGGTGCATTCGGGATGATCCAAGCGATAGATACAAGCTGCAATGACTTCGTTGAAATTATGAGGAGGAATATTGGTCGCATATCCGGCGGCAATGCCAGTAATTCCATTGATCAATAAGTTTGGATAGCGTACTGGTAAAACGGTGGGTTCCATTTTTTCATCGGAAAAGTTAGGAGCCCATTCCACGGTCTCTTTATCGATGTCTTCCAATAGGTATTGTGAAATGGGGGACAAACGGGCTTCGGTATAGCGCATCGCCGCAGGGGGATCATCATCAATCGAACCGTTATTGCCTTGCATATCGATTAAAGGCAAGGCGGATTTCCAATTTTGGGATAAACGTACAATGGCATCATAAACCGAGGTATCTCCATGAGGATGATAATTCCCAATGACGTTTCCTACAGTTCGTGCCGACTTGCGATAGGGATGATTGGCCGTATTGCCATCTTCTTCCATCGCCCATAAAATGCGCCGTTGTACTGGCTTTAATCCATCGCGGGCATCGGGCAAAGCACGTTCTTGAATGATGTATTTGGAGTAGCGAGAAAAGCGATCGGAGAGGATGGCTTCTAAGCTGGATTCAATAATTTTAGGCTCAAATTGGGGTTCTGTTTTGCGTTTAGCCATGGGCTTTCTCCTTTCCAAAATCATCTTCAAGAGTAAAGACGACATTTTCTTCAATCCAAGCGCGCCGTAAATCGGCACGATCACCCATGAGTTCACTAATGCGCTTTTCGGCAAGCCGGCTATCCTTTAAACTCACCCGCACTAAAGTACGGGTTTGAGGATTCATAGTCGTTTCCCAAAGCTGGTTTGCATTCATTTCGCCAAGTCCTTTATAGCGCGAAATTTGATAGCCATTTTTTAACTCACTTTTTTTCTGCTCTAATTCCTCATTGGAATATAAGTAGTATTCTTGGTTGCCTTTAGCAATACGAAAGAGTGGGGGTAAAGCAATATAGAGCATTCCTTGTTCAATAAGAGGACGCATGAAGCGATAAAAAAACGTTAATAAGAGATTTTGAATATGGGCTCCATCATCATCGGCATCGGTCATAATAATTACTTTGTGATAGTTGGATTCCGCTGGATCAAAACTGCTTCCCACTCCCGCATCGAGAGTATGAATGATGGTATTGAGTTCTTCGTTTTTTTCTACAGCTTCTAAAGAGGCTTGCTCAGTGTTCAACACTTTTCCTCGTAAAGGCAAAATAGCTTGATACATAGAATCTCGCCCTTGTTTGGCGGATCCCCCAGCTGAATCCCCTTCGACAAGATACAGCTCTTTTTTAGAAGCATCACGCGATTGAGCGTGAACCAGTTTACCCGAAATAATGCGATCTGCGCGGTTTTTTCCTTTTCCCTTACGAGCTTTTTCTCTTGCTTCTCGTGCTGCGGCACGCGCTTGGCCGGCCTTAATCATTTTGCGCACCAAAAGATCAGCTAAATCCTTGTTTTCCTCTAAAAAATAGCGCAAGTGATCGCCAATGACTCCATCTACAGCCGCCTTTGCTTGAGGAGTCCCTAATTTTTCTTTAGTCTGCCCTTCAAATTGCAACAACACTTCTGGCACGGTTACATGAAGTACCATGGTAAGACCTTCACGAATGTCGCTTCCTTCCATGGATTTATCTTTTTCTTTTAAAAGTCCATTCCGTTTGGCGTACTCATTGAAAATACGAGTAAAAGCTTGTTTGGCTCCTGTTTCATGCGTGCCGCCATCGCGGGTGCGTACGATGTTGACGAAGGATAAAATGGTTTCCTGATAAGTATCACAATATTGAAAAGCCGCTTGAATTTTTAACCCTTGATTTTCTCCTTCAAAAGAAATGATGGGAGTTAAAGGGACATGATCCGCATCAATTTCTTCTACAAAAGCCTTTAAGCCATCCTCATAGACAAACGTCTCGCTTTTCACGCCTTGGAGTTTTCCACTCTTTTGCTCTTTGGCTTGTCTTGCATCAACGACTGTAATTTGCAGTCCTTTTAATAAAAACGCATCCTCTTGGGCGCGTTCTTTAATGGTGGAATAGGAAAAGCGATTTTCCTTGAAAATGGCAGGATCTGGCCAAAAGCGTACGCTTGAGCCTGTTTCGCGCGTTTTCCCGATGACTTCTAAAGCGGATACTTTGCGACCACCATCTTCAAATTTCATTTCATAAATTTGTTTACCATCGCATACCTGCACGACGACTTTGGAACAAAGTGCATTTACTACACTTGCCCCTACACCGTGTAAACCCCCTGAGGCTTTATAGTTGGCATCGCTAAATTTGCCTCCGGCATGCAATACGGTAAAAATGACTTCTAAAGCGGACTTGCCCGAAGCATGTAGCCCCACGGGCATTCCTCGTCCATGGTCTTTGATTTGACAACTACCATCCGCAAAAAGCGTAATTTCAATGTCATTGCCATAGCCATTGAGTGCTTCATCAATGGCGTTGTCTAAAATTTCCCAGACTAAATGATGAAGACCGCGCCGATCTGTTGATCCAATATACATACCTGGACGCTTGCGAACGGCTTCGAGTCCTTCAAGAATGACAATGGAATGTTCATCATATGTTGGAGTGGACATGATGGACTCCTTTCTAAATTTGGCCAAAAGCCAATAAGAAAAAGCGCTTCTTGTCGAGCGAACCAAGAAGTCGCAAGAATTTTACAAGAAATAAAAAAAAATGGAGCCATGACGCAAGAACCCTACCAAGAAAAGCCAATTTACAAAAAAAAAGACGAGAGTCTTGGCTTTTTTTAATACTTCATGGAGTGTTCTCTTTTTGGAATGAGCAAACCAGCCGATTCAAAAAGAAAAATCCTTCTACAATGGAACTAGAACCAAAAGAGGGGATTAAAAATGAAAATTTTATTAGTCAGTGGCTCTTTCCGTCACTCATCGTTTAATTCGCAACTTGCACTGATGGCTCAAACAATTTTGAACCAAATGGGTCAAGAAACGAGAGTTTTAAATTATCAAAACGTTCCTTTGTTTAACCAAGATGAAGAAATCCCGATGCAAGGTGTGATCAAAGATGCACGGGCTGAATTCGGTTGGGCGGATGGCATTTGGTTTTTTACGCCTGAATACAATGGAATGATTCCAGGGGTTTTAAAAAATCTTTTGGACTGGATGAGCCGCTCGGCTGTTCCTGGAGAATTTAAAACCACTGCTTTATATGGTAAAGCAGCCTGCATCAGTGGAGCAGCTGGCCGAATGGCGGCGGCAGGCAGTCGAGAACAACTCGCTACTCTGTTAAAGCGCTGTGGTATGAAAGTTTATAGCAATACCATCGGCTTTGCGATGAATGGCGAAGAAATGAAAACCAATAAAATTGCGGATCCTGAAAAAATTCAAGATACATTGCAAGAACAAGCGCAAGGTTTTGTAACTTGGTTAGAAGAAAATACCAAACCCCAAGCTTAACCGTTTTTGACGTGTTCAAACGGATTTTTACCATACCTGAACCTTTCCAAAAACGCAAATTTTCTTTACTCAAAAAGAGTTCGATAAGGTGTAATTTTTGATCAAGAAATAAGAAATGTTAGCCTTGAAGCAGGATAAGGAATGGGATATACTCAGCAATGGAGCAAGGGAAGATTGCTTCTAGGGTGTAATAATCTAAAAAAAGATAGAAAATTTTCCATATTGGTCTAATTATAGAGTACTGAGGTTCCGTCCCTCCACCATTAGACTCCTTCTAATACAAGTGAGCATCTATAAAGTGAGGATCGTCTCTATAAAGTGAGACCGTCGGTTTAACTCAGCCATTAGCCTCCATTCTTTAGGAGTGACTATAAAGACGAGAGCAGTACGAATATCTTTTTTGAAGTTTATTGTTTGATTTGACAGATAGAGTACACACAGATCAAATCAAAACGAACCAGTGAGATGTGGTTGGACTCACTAGGCCTGCCCACGGGCTAAAAATAAAGGTGGAACGGCCAACCAATTTAAACACAACTAGGCAAGAGAAAGGGATTCTCTTGTCTTGTTTTATATAGGGGATTGTATGGGAGAAAAGACATGGCTTCTATGGAACAACTTGAACATGAGGGAAAATTTTCAAGCCATCATTCAGAATTTGCCTATACGTTAAAAGCCAATTTGGAATACTACTTAAACAACTTAGTGTCACAACTCATTGTGTTAACCACCAAAAAAGGAGAGATTATCATTGAACCATCTCCCCTTGAGTTTTTGCACATGATTGGTGGGCACTACTATCCACATAATCGTTGGAAAAATAGTGCGTTAGGATTTATCCAAGCCATTCAACGCCTTGATCATAAGGATGAGGAAAGCTATGCTTTCATCGGTTTAAAGGAAGTAGTTGAAAAAGCTCAAGAAGATAATCCAGATATTCAATTTCAACATGCCTATGATCGGACAATGTATTTTCAAGAAGCTTTAAAAGCTTTTTTACAATGTGATCCCCAACATATTTATATTTACTATCAACCGCCAGGTGAAAGTGAGCTTCGAGCTGATTATCTCTATCTCCATATTGAAGGCAGTGGTTTACCAATTTATGTTGGATTGTTAGGTAAAAGAGAAAGTCCCTTCTTTATCATTCATACTTTATTGATTGATCGGAGAGGAAAATTTCAACATTGTAATTTTCAAAAGGTGAAAGTCAGTCGAATGCGCATTTTTCCCAATGATTTGGAGACCAAGGAATCGTTAGCGGATAAGATGTTTCTAAGCCTGCATTATAGAAAAGCGCAAAAGCATGAGCAGAAAAAAGCCCTTGGCAAAGAAAAAGCATCCGTTTTATCTGTCACTTCAAAGGACTTTGAAAGACAATTAAATCGAATGGTTCAATCCATGGATTCTTCTTATTCCATCAAACGAGGTTCTAAAGGAAAATCAAGCTTCCGTCTTTTATATAAGAATAAAGAAACAGCAGTAGATGAGCGCATCCCTAAAGAGTTGCGTGATCCACAAGCGGTTGCCGAGTATTTAGTCCAACTGTATCAAGAAAAAAGTAAGACTTGAAACCTAGG
>CAYMGC010000004.1:21785-36659 GCA_964389885.1 uncultured Erysipelotrichaceae bacterium
AACCTAGGTTTCAAGTCTTTTTTCTTTTGAGTTAAAAAAAGCCACCTTTCTAATAGTCGAAAGGCAGCTTCTTGATCACTCATCACAATCTTCGCAATAGGCGTTATTCATGCTCCGTTCATGACGCAACGTATTGACACCACAACCATCAATGCAAATCATGCTTCGCCTAGGTAGACGAGGAGATTCAACAATAGTAAGGGTAGGAAAAGGAGGATCGATGAAATTTTCGAAAACCGAAAGAAATTCATCTTCCATATCAATATCCGTTAAATACACTGTAAATTTTAAAATGTGATCAAAGCGTAAATCAAATTGATCCAATACATCTTTTAAGGCATAACAGGCATTCACGCATTGTTCATGAAAGGTTTCCCCTTCTCCAAGTTGTCCAGAAACGTAAAAGAAATCTCCGAGTTGCACAATACTAGAAACGCAATCGTAGCCGGATTGTCGTTCCCCCGTTTTTAAAAATAAATTCATAATTTCCCTTCTTAGTCATTGCTATAAAAGAAGGCGTTTAACGCTCCTATTTGGAAGCTAGATTCCTTTTTGATTTATTAGGTGGAGCAATTAAAATTTTCCGCGGTCTTGAACCATTCGCGGGTCCCACCACGCCACCTTCTTCCAATTGATCCAAAAGACGTGAGGCTCGAGCAAAGCTCAAGCGAAAATGACGTTGAATCAACGAAGCACTGGCTCGTTGGCCAGCAATGACAAATTCCTTGACTTGACCATATAACGGATCGCTCGGTTCGCTTTGATGTTTGCCTTCAGTTTTTAAATGTAGGAACGCTTCATCATAAGTAGGTGAGGCTTGTTTGCTGACAGCTTGACAAACCGCTTGGACTTCTTGCTCGCTCATCGTTACACCTTGTACCCGGCAAGGCTCACTGCCATCCATCCATAACATGTCGCCATCGCCCAATAATTTTTCAGCCCCCGCTTGTTCCAAAATAATGCGCGAATCCATCCGTGACTCCAGACGATAAGCCATACGACTGGAAATATTGCCTTTAACCACTCCTGTTACGACATTGATCGAAGGACGGGCGGTGGAAATGACCAAATGAATTCCCGCTGCCCGACCTTCTTGTGTAATTCGTTGAATGCTGTGTTCAACTTCTTTTGAGGCAGACGTCATCAAATCAGCCAGCTCATTGATCACCACAACTACTCGTGGTAATGGATTGGCTTGATGGGCCATTCCGTTATACGCCGATAAATTTCGCACACCAACTTTAGCAAAAAGAGCATTCCGCTCTTCCATCAAGGCCACCACTTCTTTTAAGGCACTTGAAGCCAAAAGCGGTTCAAAAAACAAAGGGGCCATTAAATGAGGAACATTGCTATATTCCAATAATTCTTCTTTGGTTGGATCAATTAACAATAGCTTGACTTCACTTGGATTGGTGCGTAAAAGCAATGAACATAAAAGAGCATCTAAGCCATCCAAGCGGCCAGAATCTTCCTGACCCGCGATTAACAAATGGGGCATCGTATCCAAACGGCCATACAAGTTATTGCCCATTACATCTTTACCAATCGCAAAGACCAACGGTTTTTCTTGAAGACGAGCTGGAACTTGGCGCAACATATCCTTCAAATAAACCGTATCTTTATACGCATTGGGCGTTTCAATCCCTGCACTATCCCTATTGGGAAGAGGAGCTTGTAAACGAATTTCTTGGGCTTCAAGAGCGGTTTTCATATCGTTTTGTAAATGGATGAAGGAATTCATAGAGACCCCAGGAGCCGGTAAAACTTCAAATTGAGTAATGGTCGGTCCAATGTGTAAATCAATCAATTTGGCTTCTAAACCAAAATGGTCTAACACCTCCATAAGACGCTTTCCTTGTTTACGCGCAAATCGTAAATTGGTACTGCTGTATTCAAAGGGAATGGGTTCCTCTAAAAGCGAAAGAGAAGGCAATTTATAGGTCTTGGGATTGTAAGGTGGAGCGGGATGACGGGTCTCCATCCACATCGCATTTCCCTTTAAATGATTCCAACTGTTAAGCGTTGAATCCACTAGAGCGTTTTGTTCCAAGTCATATTCACTCAAATCGCTGTCTTCAAAAGCATCAGTGTCCACTAAGCTTTCACGTTGATCTAAGAAATCCAATTCTTCCGCATCTGACCAAGATTGGTAGGGGAAATCGTCTTCGAAGTCATAGGTGGATCGTTTAAAATCAGAAAAGGAAAACGAATTGGAATGGGGCGAATCATCGATTACCCGACGTGCTTCTTCAAAAGGCGCTTGATCCCTTTTAGGGAGTGAATTTTGATAATCAAACGCTTCAAATTCATCTTCATATCCTAATGGATCATCATCAACTCCCATAAATTTAGAAGTCAATGAAGGCCGGAAATCATCTTGCACTTCTTGAAGTTGCAAATGGTCAGACAAATCGATGTTTTCCGTCGTGTAATGACGCGGATCATAATTGGGCAAGGAATCCGATTTTTCCTCTTGCTTTAAAGGCTGATTTTGAGTGGAAGCGGCTTGAGCTTCCAGGTTTTCTTCTTCACTTTTTAAAGGCAAAGCTTTAAGTGAAGTCTTAGGGGATTTAGGCTTGCCATCATTTTGAATGACTTCTTTGACATCCTCCCAAGTAGATTGACTTTCTGCTTGAGCTAAAGACACCAGTTTTGATAAATCAGGCATCGGCAAAGACAAAATTTTTTCTTGGGCTTCTTCGAGAAACGATTTTTTATCCTTCGCTTCTTCTTGAGTTAATACATCCACTAAAAGCACTAAACAAGCAATCATTGTTCCAACTGCAATGAGCCAAGCTCCAATATTGGTAAAAAGACTAGCACAAATTCCTGCTAAAAAAGAGCCGATTAGACCACTTACAGAAAAGAATGTACCTGTTTTAAAATTAGGCAAGCTGTTTAATACATATTGAAAGGCACGCCAAGGTTCCTTTACAGAAACTTGGGAGAGGCCCAATAGTAAGGAAAAACTAAAAGCCAAAAGACCAAAAGCCCACAACGTTTTTTTAGAGAAATGGATTCGTCCCGCTTTCCATAAATAGCCAAAACAACCAGCACAACTAGCGAGTAGTAATACATATCCAAGATATCCAAACAACAGTTGCATTACTTCATTGAAAAATACCCCAAGGGGTCCAATGGAAAAAATAGTGATTAGAGAAAGAATCCAGAAAGAAACAATCGCATACACAATTAGCAAGCGTCCTCTTCTGCGAAGCTTTCTTTTCGGAGTCACTTTCGTTTGTTTCTTCGTAGTCATATACTCCTTTCTCAATCGTATAATCCGCCTAACACTTTTCTAAAACGAATCATACGCTTGCTTTTGTTTTATCTTTTTTCCCTCTTTTTTAAAGAGTGGTTACACCATTGTAGAACAATCCATAGTTCAAAATAAAGTACATAACAAATATTACAAGAATTGTAAAGATCGTCGCACGAAAAAAGACCAGAGACAAAAGCTCTAGTCTAAATTCAAGTTTAACGAAGTTCATTGAGTTCAAGGATGACTGGTAAAATCATGGGTCGTTTAGCCGTTTGTTTGGAAATATAACGTGAGACTCTATCGCGAATTAAAGTGCGACAGGCCATATTTTCATAGCGTTTTTGATCGACCATTTCTTTGATGGTCTCTTCTACGATCCGACTAATTTCTTTCGTTAAATATTCCGCATCGCGTACATAAACTAAACCACGCATTTGAATATCAGGTCCATTGATGACTTTTTTGGTTCGGGCATCAATGCCAACAGCCAAAATAGCTACCCCATCTGTCGATAAAATTTCACGATCTTTAAGCACTACACCAGCCATATCCCAATCGGCTGAGCCATCGATATAGGAATCGTGAAGATCAAGCTTTTCGATCCCTTCTTGTCGTTCTCCATTAATAAAGGTGACGATTTCTCCATTATCGAGCACGATAATGTTTGAGGCGGGAATATTCATTTCTTCGGCTAACATCGCATTTGCACACAGCATTCGATATTCCCCTTTAATTGGAATGTAGTACTTTGGATTGGTCATGTAAATGATCATCTTTAAATCTTCTTTAGAAGGGTGCATGCCACTCACATTGCGATCAATCTTTAAAATCGCTCCTTCTCGCTTGTAGATATCATTTTCCATGTTTTTAAATTCTTTTTCCACGCCTGGAACAAGTGGAGTGGCCACTACAAAGACATCGCTTTCGCGAATGTTGATGTTTTCCACTTCATCGTTGGCAATGTTACTCATCAATTGAAAAAGAGCCCGTCCTTGTCCAGAGATGATGACCACCACATCGTTGAGTTCATTAATTTGGCGATCGGATACCACTAAATGAGGAGGAACTGCTTCGGTGATGGATTCCAATCCAGCGACTAAATTTTGCAACTCTGGGGTATAGAAACACATTTTACGCTCATGATCGATACAACATTGAATAATTTCTTGAATGCGGTAAACCGATTGGGTATAAACTTCCACAAAAATTCGGCGATTTTCATAATCGGAAAGCGCTCGATCAAAATAAGGAGTCACTCGATGATTGGGGGAAGTATGATGAGCTCTTTCGGCTCCCTTGGAATCTTGTAAAAGAACTAAGACCCCATCATCTTTAAATTTGTTGGTAAAGGTATAATCGCCTTGGTACGCTTGGGAAATATCGTCGTAATCGGCAATAAATTCGCCAGAATAGACGATATAACCATGATTGGTTCGAATGGCAAAGCCATAAGACTGGGGTACAGAGTGTGTAATGGGAAAGAAAATCGTTTGACGGCCACCAATTTTACGCGTTTCGGAGCGTTTCACTATTTTGATTTTTGGGTGATTGATCCGGTTTTTGTGTAGCAAGTCATTGACAATTCCGGCCGTAAATTGCGTGACATAAATATCTGCGCGAATTTCTTTTAATAAATAGGGCAAGGCGCCCATGACATCATCATGACCATGGGTAATGAGGATGCCTTTAATGTGGTCTTCGTGCTCTTTTAAATATGTAAAGTCTGGAACAATGCATTCCACACCAAGGGCACTTTGGGCGTCAGGAAATTTGAGGCCCGATTCGACGATATAAATGTCTTGGTCGATTTCAATGACGAGTAAATTTTTGCCATCTTCATCCAAACCGCCAAGGGCAAAGATTCTGACCACTTCGTCTTTTTTTTCGTTTTCAGCCATAATCCCTCCAGGATGCATAAAGCCAACCTTTGGTTGATTACTTCTATTATCCATTATTCAGCTCAAGCGTGGCTGCTTGATGGCCATTTAAAGAAAAAGTCTTGGCTTCATCAATTACCACGGGAACAATTTGACCCTGAGCGATATCGTCCTTAGCTTTAAAATTGACAGGAATTGAAGTTTCTGAATAACCACTCCACATGGACGAATCTTTATGACTCGGCCCTTCGGCTAAAACCCATACGATTTGTCCTACCAGCTTTTGATGATTTTCAAGTGCTTGGGCATTCCAAAGCGCATTGAGTTGTAAAAGACGCGCTTTTTTGGTGGCTTCGTCAATGGAATCCTCCATTTTCGCTGCTGGGGTTCCTGGTCTTGGTGAATAAATAAAGGTAAAGGCATTATCAAATCGACATTCCTTGACCACATCAAGTGTATGTTGAAAAGCCTCTTCGCTTTCATTAGGGAAGCCGACAATAATATCCGTAGAAATCGTTACTCCTGGAACGCGATTGCGAATTTTATGAAATAATTCCAAATACTGCTTTGAGGTATAGCGCCGTCCCATTCGCCGTAAAATATCATCGTCTCCACTTTGTAAAGGCAAGTGAACACTTGGCATAATGTTTGGATGCTTGGCGATCACCTCGATCATTTCATCGCTAAAATCCCAAGGATGACTGGTCATAAATCGAATGCGAGGAATTCCAAGTGCGGCACTTTGATCAAGCAAACTGGCGAAGGTTGTTTCTTCATCGGCCAGATCTTTTCCATACGCATTGACATTTTGGCCAAGTAAAGTGATTTCTTGATAGCCAAGTTTTTTTAAAATCGCAATTTCTTCTAAAATATCGGCGGCTTTACGCGAGCGTTGTTTACCACGCGTATAGGGAACAATGCAATAGGTGCAAAATTTATCGCATCCATACATGATATTGACCCAAGCCTTGTATTTACCCGCCCGTTTTTCGGGAAGATTTTCATAAATTTCGCCTTCTTTAGAGTAGACTTCGACCACTTTTTCTCCTTGTTTAGCTCGCTCTAAATACTCTGGTAAATTGGCAAAATTGTGTGTTCCAAAAATCAAATGAACCCAAGGATAGCGTTGCAACAAATTGGTCGCAAACCCCTCTTCTTGGCTCATACATCCCCCGACTCCAATGATTAAATTTGGATTTTCGCGAAAGTATTTTTTATAACTTCCTACTTCTCCTAATACGTTATTCGCTGCATTTTCACGAATGCCGCAGGTATTGATTAAAATGACATCCGCTTCACTCGCTGTAGAAGCGGGTGTATAGCCACAAGCTTCTAAAATACCCGCATAGTTTTCTGAATCCCGTTCGTTGGCTTGGCAACCATAAGTCGAAATAAAATAGCGTTGCCCTTGACCAAGCGTTTTTTGACTTTCTTGAATTTCTAAGCCATGAATCGTTGGAATATCCGTTTTTAAACGACTTTGGGCTTGTTTATGATTTGGCAAATGCCAAGTATCTTTTATTTTCATGTCCAAATATCCTTTCTAGATATTTAACAGGCTTTTTGCCTTTATGGGAATTGAAAATACTCTATTTCTTTCTTTAAAAAAGGGAATAAAGTATAAAAAGTAGTTTAACAAGAAGAAACAGGCAAGAAAGGAAATACGATGAAAGAAAAAAAGAAATATCGGTATCGTTTGATGTCTTTAACAGATTATGACGAAGTGTATGGTTTATGGCTCACCTGTGCTGGAATGGGGCTTAATAATCTTGATGATTCAAAAGAAGGAATAACCTGCTACTTGATTCGCAATCCGAATACTTGTTTTGTGGCTTTAAACGAAAACCAAATTGTTGGGGCTATTTTAACGGGGCATGATGGACGACGTGGTTCCATTTATCATAGAGCGGTTTTAGAAATGCATCGAGGACAAGGAATTGGAACGTAATTGGTAAAAAAAGCCCTAGAGGCCTTACAACAAGAAGGAATCCATAAAGTGAATCTTGTCGTTTTCACCCACAATAGCGCTGGAAACTATTTTTGGGAAAAATTAGGCTTTACACGCCGCAACGATTTGGTATATCGCAATTTAGCTCTAGAAGAGATGATTCGTATCGATACCTAAAGATAGATATAAATCCAAAATTACAAGTAAAAAAGGCTAAGTCAATTAAGACTTGCCTTAAAAATACCACTTCGAAAAACAGGGCCAGCTGGTAGCCTTAAAAAATCGGAGAAGAACCGAATGCCGATCCTGAGGATAAATGATTTTTTTTAATTGATGACAATCGGCCAAACTGTCACTTTTATACGTAATATTTTGAATGGTCCAATCGGCTAAATTAAGGTAGACTAAGGATTCGCATTGGGCCCACATTTCTGGAATGGCGTCTAAATTTTGGGTATTCCAGTGAGCTAGATTTAAAGAAGTTAAAGCCTTACAGTTTTTGAACATATGTTTAGCTTCTATAAGGGAATTTGTATTCCAATTGGATAAATCAAGATTTTGTAGGGAGGCACAATGATCAAACATGCAATTGGTTTGATGAACTTGGGAGGTATTCCAAGCCGATACATCCACTTTTTTTAAATTAGTACATTTATAAAACATAAACATCATGGATTGAACTTGACTTGTATCCCAATTGGCTATATCCACATCCACTAAGGAATGACAGCCATAAAATAAGGAATCCATCCGTCGTACTTGGCTGGTGTTCCATTTGGAAAGATCTAGCATTTTTAATTTGTGACATTCTTCAAATAAACCACTCATATCTTGAACCAAAGAGGTGTTCCAAGTTGAAATATTTAAAGATTCTAAAGCAGTGCATTGTTCAAACACACTATAAAGGCTTTGGAGATGAGAAGTAGTCCAAGTGGACAAATCAAGAGTTTTTAAAGCATGACAATGATAAAAGGCTAAATCCATAGTTTGAAGATTGGGTGTAGTCCAAGTGGACAAATCGAGCTTTTCTAAAGCAGAACATTTCGCAAACATCCAGTTTATTTGTTGCAAAGAAGAGGTATTCCAAGAAGAAAGATCCAACTGCTTTAAGGACTTGCATCCTTCAAACATGCGATTCATCTTTTCTACTTTAGAAGTATCCCATAAGGGAAGAGTTAAAGAGGAAAGCTTTGGACATTTGTAGAACATCTGGTTTAAGTCTGTGACATCAACCAATTGCCACCCAGATAAATTGATGGTTTTCACATTGGATAAGCGAGCAAAGACTTGAGCTGCACTTTGATGAACAATAAACGAAGCGCGTCCATCAATCACTTTGATGTCTTTGGCCCAATGATTCCACGGCCAGGAAGTTTGAGAATGATGATTCACTTGACCAGGACCAATCGTGAGAACGCCCTGATTATCTAAGGTCCACCATGCATTTCCAATCAAACCTTTATCTTTATAGTTTTTTATCGGATCTTTAGGATGATTGATGTTCACTCCTCCTTTGGCTAAGAAAAGTTTCGAAATCTCTTCTCTTATAAAAATGGAAAAAGTTTCTTTGTTCGAAAAATAGACCTAAATCCATCTTTAATAGCCATATCTTAGGAAAAAATCGGCCTCTAAAATCGTATAAAAACTTTTAATTAAAAGAGAATAAAAATCTCAATCTTAATTATTATGCCTTTCTTTTGAAAAAAGAACAAGCCATTAAGGGATCTCGCTCTAAAACGCTTAGAAGCCCCAGAATACTTAAAAAACCGCCCAAAAGGCGGTTTTGAGTTTTTTTACTTTGCGAGTTCTTGCGCACGAACTTCGCGTATTACATTCACTTTAATCTGTCCGGGATAGGTCAATTCGGATTCGATCTTATCGCGAATCTCTCTTGCCATCTTAAAGCAGGCCATATCATCCACTTGATCTGGAACCACCATAATGCGGATTTCACGTCCGGCTTGGATAGCATACGCTTGGCTGACCCCTTCAAATCCACTGGCAATTTTTTCTAGATTTTCAAGACGTTCCACATAGGCTTGCGCAGATTCTTTGCGCGCTCCAGGTCGAGCCGCAGAAATCGTATCAGCGGCAATGACCAAATGGGAAGTCAAAAATTTTGGCTCCACATCACCATGATGAGAAGCAATGGCGTTTAGAACGATTTCTTTTTCGCCATGTTTCTTACAGAATTTGTAGCCTAAATCCACATGACTGCCTTCTTGTTGCTCGATATTGAGCGCTTTGCCAATATCATGCAATAGTCCAGCCCGTTTCGCCATATGTTGATTTAAGCCAAGTTCTGCTGCCATTGTTCCAGCAATGAGGGCAACTTCAATGGAATGTTGCAAAGCATTTTGTCCATACGAAAACCGATACTTTAAGGTACCAATTAAACGGACAATGTCGCGATCGATGCGTCCGATGCCAAGTTTAAACACGGTTTCTTCCCCAGCTTTTAAAATTTCGGCATCCACTTCATGCTGGAACTTTTTCACAACATCTTCAATGCGTCCAGGTTGAATACGACCATCTCGAATTAAATATTCTAAAGACAGTCGAGCCACCTCACGACGAATCGGATTAAAGCACGTAATCGTGATCAAATCAGGGGTATCATCGATATTGAGTTCAACACCCGTCGCTTGTTCAAAAGCCCGAATATTGCGCCCTTCTCGTCCGATGATCCGCCCTTTCATTTCCTCACCTGGAATAGCCACTACAGAAACAGTGCGATCCATCGTCTCCTGTTGAGCCATTCGTTCAATAGCAAGGGCAATGATTTCTTGGGCTTTGCGAGATGCGGTCGACTTCGCATTGTCTTCTTGTTCTTTGATGTAAGCCACGGTTTCGTGTTCCATCTGTTTTTCCACAAGAGAAAACAACTCGTCTTTGGCCTCTTGGCTTGTCATACGCGCCACCCCTTCGAGGACTTCAATTTGGCGATCAATTTCCACTTGAAGCTGTTTTTCCTTATCGTCTAAGGTCGCTACCCGCTCATTGATGCGCTTTTGTTGAACACTCAGATCCTTTTCTTTTTGGATCAGGGTTTCCTCACGGAAATTCAAACTATCTTGTCGGCGAAGGACCGCATTTTCCAAATTGGTAACTTCTTGACGACGTTCTTTGATTTCTTTTTCCGCTTCCACTTTTAAATCGTGAACTTGGGTTTTGCCATCGAGCACAGCCTGTTTTAATTTTGCATCCGCTTCACTTTGGGCCTGTGTCAAGATTTGTTGTGCCTGTTGCTGATTTTTATTTAGACCTGCTTTGGTGTATCCAATCATAATTAGGATGCCCACGACTAGGCCTACAATCCCGGCCAGAGAAATCCAAAAAGCTTCCATATTCTCTGTCCTTCCATAAATAAAGCACATCAATTATATCAAATCCCCTTTTTTTGTCCACGCTACGCGGCTTGTCTTCCCAATTCGGTTTTCAAAACGTTAAATCCAAAAAGATTTATTTTTTTCCCTTTTTAAAGTTTTAAGCGATTACATTATCCTTTTTCAGCAAATATTGAAAACTTCAATTATACCAACAAGATCTTCTCAGCTTTTTAAGATGGACCAAAACACAGTTGAAAAATTGACTTCTTTTTTAAAGATGAAAATCAAAGTAAGGGGCTTTAAGAAAAAAAAAAGCGGAGAAACTCTCCGCTTAATCCATTAGGCTTCTTCTACAGCAAGAACTTGTCTGCCTTTGTATTGACCGCAGCTTGGGCATACTTTATGAGAAAGTTTGTATTCACCGCAGTTTGGGCATTTTACAAGTGCTGGTTTGGTTAATTTATAGTGGGTTCTTCTTTTTGCTTTACGATGTTTAGAACCTCTTCTTTGTTGAACAGCCATCAGGGCACCTCCTAGTCATCTTCGTCGAAACGGAACTCTTTTAGTTTGGCCCAGCGTGGATCGATATCATCCTCAGCACTCGTCGTGAGGGATTTTTTCACATCCTGATCCGACAACAAAGACCAGCCTTCTCCTTGCGGATAGGCTTCGCGGGCTAAACGGGTAATGCTCATGGGTGCTTCATAAACAATGGCTTCTATTGCTTCTTCAGTCAGATCCAATGTGTCTTTGAACACCCGAATAATTTCGATTTCATCGGATTGCTCGGCAATCGGATCAAAAGAATATTCTTTTTCGGAAGTTGTGTCAAATTCCACTTCGAGATCTTCGCCGGTAATCGAATCCTCGATCACCATTACGCCTTCATATTGTAAAGCGCTCATCACTCTACTTTTTCCATTAAAGTGTAAAACCCCTGTTATATGGCATTCAGGGACACTTTTCACAAGCGTATTGATGAATTGTGTTCCTTCGAGATCTGAAAATTGAAGATCCACGGTAAGGTCCGGAGTAGCCAGAAAATCGTTTCTTTTGAACTTCACGATATTCACCTCATGTAGCATCTGCTATTATATGCAGGCTATTTTCAATTGTCAACGCACGAAAATGGTTCCATAAAATCCTAAGAAAAGTACAATATTTTATTTACTTAAAGCGTTTTCAAATTATCCTTTTTAAACCAATGTGTTTTTAGCTAAGAGGTCTTAAAAAGAACAAACGATTGTTTTGAAAGGCTAAACTCTATTTTATTTCACTATTTTGGGTACTTGAGGCAGTGGAAGTCGTTGAAGCAGAGGAATCTTTTTTCGTCACAACAATGGATTGAATAACGGGTTGTTCTTCCTTGGCAATCGTTCCATTATCATCGGTTGGTTTGGCCGCTGCCGCAATCGCATCCACTGTATCCATACCCGATACCACGGTACCAAATGCGGCATATTCCCCATCTAAGCTCGAAGTATCCTCTTGCACGATAAAGAATTGACTCGAGGCAGA
Source organism: uncultured Erysipelotrichaceae bacterium (assembly GCA_964389885.1). Taxonomy (GTDB): domain Bacteria; phylum Bacillota_I; class Bacilli_A; order Erysipelotrichales; family Erysipelotrichaceae; genus Allobaculum. The sequence goes on from CAYMGC010000004.1 coordinate 33,720, forward strand.
ATCTGGGTCGCTTGAACGGGCCATAGAAACCGTACCCCGTATATGTTTGAGTGAGTTTTCAAAGCCATTGGAGGAAAATTCGCCTGTAATTTGATGCGAGCTTCCTCCGGTACCATTACCACGTGGATCACCGCCTTGAATCATGAAACCTTCCATAATCCGATGCAAAGTCAAGCCATCATAAAAACCACTTTGTGCTAACGCTACAAAATTATCCACTGTTTCAGGGGCAATGCCCTCATCCATATCAAAGACGATGGGTTCATCATACCCTTCAATCGTAATAACCGCTTCGTATTGTTGCCCTCCTGGAATGGAATGATCTTGTTTTGCTACGGTACTTGTACTCGTACTTTCACTCGTACTACTTTGGCTGGCACTGCTTGTTGTACTTGAAGAGTTTGAGCAGCCAGCCAACAATAAAGCGCCACTTAAACTCAATACAGCTACTTTACTCCAAAATGTTTTCATAACTTATCTCCTTAGATTTCTATTAATTCCTACTATCTTTTTATTCTTGATCCTTGATCTTTTTTGAGCTTCCATTATTGGTCATCTTTAACCGCTTCTTATTGTGGTCTTTTTTTACACCAAGACAAAATTTTGCGCACAAATTTTATGACAAGAAAATCGAAATTTATCATACGACAAAGAATTCATTCTTTCTAGACTTCGAAGAGTCATCCTAAAAAGCCATCCCATTTTAAGGTAGACTAAACGTATGGAAGTTGTTGGAGTGATTGCTGAATTCAATCCGATGCACGACGGACATCGCTATTTGCTTCAAACCATCCGTCAAGAGCTTCATCCCGATGTACTTGTAGTCGTTCTTTCCACTTGGTTTACGAGCCGAGGGGTACCTAGCCTTCAAACTCCACCAGTCAAAACCAAACTTGCTTTACAGGCTGGAGCTGATTTAGTCTTGGCCCTACCTTGTGCGTACGCCTTACAAAGCGCTGATTACTTTGCCCGCTATGCCTTACAGGTTTTAAAAGCAGCTAAAATTACCACACTTTGTTTTGGTAGCGAAACGGCTGATTTAAAACAATTAGAATTGGACTCCATTAAAAGCCAAGCTTTAGTGCCCAATGCCAAATTGTCTCAAGCCCAAAATGCCTCTCAAGCCGGGTTAGACCAACGTCCCAATGATATTTTGGCTTTACAATATATTCGATATGCCAATGAATATGGGATAGCCTGTCATCCTATTTTACGCGATCAGTCGTTTCAATCGGCTACCCAAATTCGCCAAGAGGTATTTGCTGGAAGCCTACACGATGCCTCTTTTCAAGAGCAACAGCGCTTAGAAAACTACTACCCTTTGCTTCGCTATCTTCTTTTGGAAAGCAATCCTAAATGGTTGGCTTCTTTGTTTTTGGTTGAAGAAGGTATCGAGCATCGACTTATAAAAGCAGCTCTTGTTCATGAAACTTGGCCAGGCTTTTTAGCCGCTTGTCTTTCTAAGACCTATACCAAAGCACGGATTCAAAGAACGTGTATGATGATTTTGCTTCAAATTTCTAAAAAAGAAATGAAAGAACACCAAAGTTTTTTTGAACTTCAATTGCTTGGGATGAATCAAAAAGGCCAAGCTTATCTCAAAACGTTACGAGATCAAACGCCAATTTATACTCGTTTTCGCCAATTACCGATTTGGTTACAAACATTAGAACAAAAGGCGTTTCGTCTTTACAACCTCATTACTCCCGTAAAAGAAGGATGGAAAGTCATTATATGTTAAAAAAGACAACTCAATGGATGGCTGGACTTCTAGGCCTAAGTGCTCTTGGAGCTGGAGCCTATGCCATTCACCAACATTTTTTGCCTAAAGTTCCAAAAGCTACCCGTCAAACCTATCCTTTTGGGCTTTTACTCGGTTGCAAAGCCCATGATGATGGAACTCCAACGCGCTCGCAAATTCATCGTTGCGATTTAGCTGTAGAGGAATACGAAAAAGGGGCCTATCAAGCTCTCATCATTTCAGGTGGAGCGGTAAAAAACAATTATGTGGAATCCGAAGTGATGCGTGATCTGGTTCACAAGCAAAATGAGACCATTCCTATCGTTTGTGAAACGACTGCTCGTACTACTTGGGAAAATTTAGAGAAAACCAAGGCCTTAATTGGGGATGTTCCTATTCTTATTATGACTGGCTCGACCCACGCTCGACGGGCTGCGGCTATGGCTGCCCATTTCTTTAGTGAGTTTACTGTAGCAAGTTACAACGATTTAACGCTCAAAAAAGTAGGACAAGAAATTCCTTCCCGAATTCGTTATTGTGCTTTAGAAATTAAAAAAGGGCTGGAAAAAAAGAAAGATCAAAAAGAACTCGAATCTCAACGTCCTTTGGCTTTTATTGATGAGGATACTCCAGAAAACGAGAGCTATTACGAATTTTTTACGGGTGAGGTTGAACCAGTAGAAGAGGACGAAACCGCATTTTTTATAGATGAATAGAGTATTATTTCTAGTCTGAAAGGAGTTTAGAAATGGCACAAAATCAAGAAGCTAATCAAAAGGGCTTGCTTCTTTCGTTGGCTTGGATGACTTCCAATAACCATTACAGCTTTAAAGCCGCTAAAAAAGAAAAGGGAAATGAATCGGGGTTATTGCTTGCCCTTTTTGACTTATTAGAAGTTTTAAGCAAAACGTCTTGGGAAGATTTATCTCGCTTAACCAAATATGATACGGATAAAGGAGGCTTTGAAGAAATGCCTCTTCAAGCCATGAAGCCAGGCATTTTGGATGAAGTTCCAAGTGAAATCGCTAAAACCATTCAATCTCTTTTGGTATTTCGCTTTAACAAAGGGGAAGATCGCCTCATTGCTTATAAAATGGAGAATGTCTTATATCTTTTGGGCTTTGATTTACACTTTAAGCTTTATGATCATGGCAATTAAGCTTTGTCGAACTCGATATTCTAGCCTCTTTTTTAGGGGC
>CAYMGC010000005.1:0-7200 GCA_964389885.1 uncultured Erysipelotrichaceae bacterium
CTGAAGTTTTTATAGAATTTAAATTAAATGATGTAAAGATATTTTAGTCTTATTAGTATTTATCATATTTTGTCGAAAAAAAATAAATATTCATTTTATAAAAATCTTTATTTCAAATTTTTATGCATTTTCTTTCTTTATAGAGGACAAGATCAGAAATAAGTAAGAGGTAGCTTTATCTCTTAATGAGACAATATAGATCGGGTATTTAAAAATTTTTTCGGGATTGTTTAATATAAAGAGTAAGAGTATAGAAAGGAGTGTTTTGATGTTTCCTTATGGCTATGGATTGGATGCAGGATATATTTGGGTGATCATCGCAATGGGTATTTCGATGTTAACTTCTTTTTGGGTTAATTCGACTTTTAAGCGATATTCTCAAGTTCCCTCCAATTTAACGGGAGCTCAAGCGGCTCGTTATGTTTTAGACAAAAACGGTCTTTATAAAGTAAAAATCGTTCGTATTGCTGGAAATTTAACGGACAACTACAACCCCACTACCAAAATTCTTTCCCTTTCCGATTCCACTTATAATTCTCGATCGGTTGCGGCCGTGGGAGTAGCGTGTCATGAAGTAGGTCATGCTATTCAAGATGCCCAAGATTATTTACCCAATCGCATTCGCAGTAACCTCGTTCCTGTAGTGAACATTGGTTCTACTGCAGCTTTGCCTTTGTTCTTACTGGGATTATTGCTTGATATCACGGGTCTTATTTGGCTTGGTATTCTTTTATTTTCGTTGTCTTTGTTATTTGGATTGGTCACTTTACCAGTGGAATTTAATGCGAGCTATCGCGCGCTTCAAACACTTAAAACCGATCCGAAATTTGATCAAAAGGACTTTAATGGGGCCAAACAAGTTCTTTTAGCTGCAGCTAGTACATATGTGGCCTCGGTCTTTGTCTCATTGGCCCAATTGCTTCGTTACATTGGTTTAGCCAATCGCAACAACCGTTCCTAATTTTTAGGCAGAAAAAAAGTGGAAAGCGCATCGAAACGTCTTTCCACTTTTCTTTTTAAGCCCAAGTAAAGGTGTCTTTGCCCGCAGCCAATTCAAATTGGTACATCGCAATACCAAGATCTACTTGAGTAAAAGGGCCTTTTTTGGTGGTGGGTACTACTTTATTGTCACTCGTTAATTCAAAATGGAATTTTTGTTGATTTATCGCTGTAGGAGCCAACAAAGCAGCTTTTACTCCTTCAATAAACCAAGCAGGAGAGGTGTTGGTAGCGTTGGATACTTGCTCGATGGATTTTGATTTATGCGCTACGCCTTGTGTAGCTCCATAACCAAAGGCGATGACTAAACCTAGTTTTTCGCCTTCTTTTACGTTTAAAACTTGATGTACTTTTTTAAACGTAAGACCAACCCAACACGTATTGAGTCCTAACTCTTGGGCATAGAGAACAAATTCTTCGCCAAACCAGCCCGCTTTTAAATTAAAAATTTCATCGTCTTGACCGATGACGGCTAAATAGTTTTGCACATTTTGAAAGCCGCCATATTTCGCCATTAAGCTTTGAAAAGCTTTAGGCTCATGAATGACCAGCTGCATATGCAACCCGCTTTGGGCATTGAGTTGCGCCACCTTGGCTTGCAAAGCGGAGACAATTTTAGGCTCAAGCGGTTTATTTAAATATTTGCGGACACTATGACGACTTTCCATCAATTCAAATGAGGTCATATACTTTTTCCTTCTTTTTTATTTGTCGTTTTCTTATGGCCTTTAACTAAAAAATTAGGTAAAGGCTTCTTATCTTTTATCCATTGCATATATTCGGCTGTAGCGGTAAATTCTACATCGCCTGAGGAGTTCAAAGCCGTTTCCACCGAATCTTGGACCACACTAATGATAAAGCCTACCGCTACCACTTGCATAGCTACCTCTTGACTAATTCCAAAAAGCGAACAAGCCATAGGAATCAATAACAAAGAACCCCCTGCTACCCCTGAGGCACCACAAGCCGCAAAGGTCGAAACAATGGATAATACAATAGCGGCTGGAATGGAGACCGAAATGCCTAACGTATTGGCCGTAGCTAAAGTCATAATGGTAATGGTAATTGCCGCCCCATCCATATTAATGGTTGAACCAAGAGGAATGGAAACGGAATAAAAATCTTCATCTAAACCAAGTTTTTTACAAAGCTCCATGTTTACTGGAATGTTAGCCGCTGAGCTTCTCGTAAAGAAAGCTGGAATACCCGATTCCCGTAAGCAACGGAAGACTAACGGATACGGGTTAACCCGTAAGGCCAAAAAGATGAAAAAGGGCGAAACCACTAAAGCCATAAACAACATGGTTCCCACCAATAACAAGAGCAGTTTTCCATAGTCTGTAAAGATAGAAAGACCACTCGTAGAAACTGTGGAATAAATCAACCCAAAAATTCCAAAAGGAGCGAGATTGATGACCCAACGAACAATAAGGCTGACGGCATCAGCAATATTTTTCATCATTTCTTTAGCGGTGTTGCTAGCGACTTTTTTCATCGCTAAGCCAAAGAGAACGGCATAAAATAAAATACCGATGTAATTGCCATTGGCTATAGAAGCAATGGGATTGGTGACGATGTTTTCCAATAAGGTATGAAAGACTTCATCTAACCCTTGGGGAGCGGGAGTAGAATCGGCCACTACTTGACCAAGAGCAATGGTTTGAGGAAACAATTCACTCGCAAAGACAGCTAAGATGGCTGCCGCTAAGGTAGTGGACAAATACAACAAAATAACGGTGCCAAAGCGTTGATCTAAGCGAGAGGAGTTTTGAGATAAGGAGCTAGCCACAAGCACAAAGACCAAAACAGGAGCCACTCCTTTTAAAGCACCTACAAATAAGTTTCCAAGTTCTGAAATCCAACTGATTCCTGGAACAATTAAAGCCAAAATCACCCCAATCACTAAGCCGATAAAAATACGTAAAATCAAACTCGACTTGTTATAGGTGGCGATTAGATTTTTGAAAAACGAAATGTCTTTCACGTTTTCTCTATACCTCCTTTTTATCTTTAAAACTATCTTAATTGTACCTTTGAAGTAAGGTTTCCATTCAAAAGTTCAGCTTCTTCCCTTGGAATTCTCTTACGATTGACTTGGTTTCGTCTTTGAAACCAAAAAAAAGAACGCCTTGGCTTTCCATTAGACCTCAAAAAAAGAGTCACAACGATGGTCGTTTCTTTTAAAAGGCAATCGAGAAAATCGAGCTTAAGAAAAAAGACACCAAATATCTTTAAAAGATACGCGGTGTCTTTTTTTTTAGGAATAGTATTTTAATGACTCTTGTAATTCATCCAAACTTTCGGTTAAACCATTGAGGCTATCTTCCATTTGTTTTTGTTGGTGAGTGACTAGGGCATCCAACAATTCGCCCGTTTCTTTATTGATGAGATTGGAACGATTTAAAAACTTTTGAAGAACTTCAGGATTATGCCCCACCTTGACATACTCACGAGTCGCCTCTAAATTTTGGGCGGACATTTCTAGGGCTTTGTCTAATCCGTTTTGAAAGCGGGCCTTGGTGATTTCACTTCCACCAAAAATCGTATCGAGAGCGGAAGAAAAGGTCACTTGAATACTTTGAAGTTCTTGGTCATTTTTTTCAATTTGGGCTAGGACTCGCTCTTCTACCGAGCGCTGAATCTTCGCTTGACGCGCGGCTTCTGAATCAGAATTATTCGTGGACGTTTTCACTTGATCCCACGTTTTTTTCACTTCATCGCTTAAATTCTTGCGTAAGTCTTGAACAGGTTGACTGGCCATAACTTTTTTGGCCATTTTTTCCGCTTGACGAGCGGCTTGCTTGGCCGCTTGCTTGGTTTGTTGGCGAGTATCTTGCATCGTTTTGGAAGACGCTTGTTGGGTTGTTTGAGTATAGGAAGGATTGGCTTTATAATTGGGCAATTTGGCAAAATGGCTCATTTTAAAGGAGATGGATGACCAATTCCAAAGATATAAAGAAATAGGTAATAAGAAAAGACCAAAAAGTCCCGCAAATCCCATTCCTTTGGCTAAAACGACAATTCCTCCCACCAAATAAAACAATCCAAGCAGCGTATAGACAAAAGAGGGCATGATCACGGGATGGGGATCGTTATACATTTGCGACCAAAGACTCGTTCCTTTGGATTTTGGTGAATAAACCGCTTTTGGATCCAATTGATTGGTTTGATACATTAATTGATAAAATCCACAAACCACCACGGCTAAAATCGCAGCTGGAACCATGGTTCCCGAGACGATACACAAAATGGTTAAAAGAATAAGAGGAATCATATCGCGTAAGGCATCGTTTTTCATTTTCTCCCTCCTTTCGGTTTCCATTATACAATCTAGGCTAGCGAGTGCTAAGAAAGGAGAAGCAACGAAATAAAAGTTTTAGAATCTGTTTTTCTTTTTTCACTTTAAAGTGTTTGTTATTTCTTAAGAACTAAAAAAAGACTTCTTATCCCTAAAATGAGAATAAGAAGTCTAAAACAAACGGTTAAGAAGTAGGCGAATCGTCCGCATTGGATGCGTCTTTTTCTGTTTGATCTGGCTTGGATTGTCGCTCATAGCGCAAGGGTTGTAAGCCCGAATGGAATAAAGCGGTCTCTTCTTCTTCCGCATAGGTGACATAGAAAAATCCATCCACTACAGTGCGCTTTTCTTGAGGGGAAGAAACAGGTGGCAAAGGCTCTTTAGGCTCGGTGATAACTGAAACGAGTGGAACGCCATTGTCTGTGGTTGGAGTAGAAGGCTCAAAAACATTTTCGGTTTCTTCTAGGTCTGTTTCCTCTTTTGGAATGAGAAGATCACTTGATTCTTGTGATTCTGGTTTTTCTTTTGAAAGATTCTTTTTTGACTTTTTCTTTTTTCTGTCCTTCTTTTTGGCCTTCTTTTTAGGTGTTGAATCGTTTGGCGTTTCTTGGAAAACCGATTCTTGCTTCTTGGATTGGGTCTCTTGAGGATCTATCTTAGCCTTTTCTTCTTGTTTGGCTTTTTCCTTGGATGGATCTTGTTCTTTAAGTTGAGAGGATAATGGTTGACTGTCTTCTTTTTCAATTTCAAGTTGTTCATCCAACGAATCTAAGAAAGTTTGCGCCGATTGAGTCCAAGTGGACGCTAGACGTTCCTCGATTTGAGCATTTTTCTTTTCTTGTTTTTGTTCTTTCTTCTTTTCCCACCAAGACTTCTTTTTCGAAGCAGCAAGCGCTTTTTCAGCCGCCTCTTTTTCACGCGCAATCAAAGATTCACTGCGTGGAGGTTCGGTAGAAAGAAGGGCGTTATCCTTTTCGTTTGTTTTAGCCTTTTTAGGCGCCCAGCGACGCCAAGCTTCTATGGCCAAATATCCCCCTAATAAGGCCCAAAGGCCAGCTTCCATTTGAAAGCCGAGAATTTGAAGAGGCGTTTTTTCATAATATACTTTGACATGCCCACTGCCCGTTAAGGACAAGTAAATTTTGCCATTGTGTAGCGCTTTAGAGGTTTGCTCAGGCTGATACTTTTCCTTGGCTTTTTCTTGTTCTTCTTCGGTTAAAAGACGTGTTTTTAAGGCAGGTTGGCTTCCCGCTCCCCCTTGTGAATACTCCGCTACATATCCTTTATAATAAACACGGGGCAAATACAAAGTGCCATATTCTACCTCTTCGGGAACGGTATAATCAAACTCTAAGGAGTTATAGCCTTTTTTTACATTGGAAACTTCCACTCCATCAGAACTTTCAAAAGTTGTCAAAATTCCCGATGCTTTATCGATTTGATTGATGACAATGTTGAAGTATTCATCGCCAATAGCACTAAAGGAATTTTCTTCAGGATCGGTTAAACTGACCAAAGCTTTTTGATTGTACGCTTCAATGGCGGCAAGATTTTCCGCATTGGGCGGATACAAAGCCAAAGAAGTCATAATAAAGAAAGTGGATTGCACCACAAAGAAAAGGCCATTGAACTTAAAGGGCCATTCTAAAGCCATCACCAATAAAAGAAGAGCTGGAACAAAAAAAGCCAAGCGCTTGGTGTCTTGTAAAATGGCTAAAAATGTATAGCGAAGCGATTCTTCCCAGGGCAAAGCACTCGATTGGGCAATGAGCATCACAACACAAATCACAACAATCGACTTAGAAAAACTGGAAAGCTTTTTCCACATAAAAAGGAAAAAGACCAAACAACAAATGACTGGTAATCCTGGGCTTTCCAAGATAAGGGTCCAAAAAGAGTCCGGAGTCATGAGCTGATCAAGAGGAAAAGGATAAGAGCGTAAAGTCCAATTGAAAAAGAAGGTTTGAGAGGAAACTTGTTCAAAGTATTGCAACAAGTAGCCTACCGATAACATTAAGCCCAAGATCGCCGATCCTAAAAAGGAACCGATTTTAGCCCAGGACCATTTTTGGATGTTGAACAGCACAAATAACGCACTGTATATAGCCAAAACCAAAGTGGATAACACATGGGTTTGAATCAATAAAGCGATGAGAATTCCTAGCAACACCGGATTTTTTTTGTCCAAATACAAGACTTTATACATCGCATAAAACAATAAAGGAACAAAGGGAACCACCATGGTCATGCCATAGCCAAACCAAGGAAAGGCTATAGGCAAAATAAGACCATACCATATCGCATTTTTGGAATTGTGGCCGATGGCATTTGCGACCCAATAAGCTGAAAAGGATCCAAATAGCACGATCAAAAAGATGTAGAAACTATAGACCACGGTGATATTTGGAAAAGCTAAGTACAATAAAGCGGGCAAATACAACATCCAGTTGCCATAAAAGATAGGGGAGGCATACCCTACCCCTTTTTCAAAGACAAAGTTTAGGCTAGGCAACCAATCTCCTTGTTGAATGGATTGCGCTAAACCGATAATGCGTCCTAAATGAAAGCTGTAATCGTGACTATAATCTCCTACATTAATATAGGTAGCCGCCACAATCACGAATACAACACAATATAGAAAGAGCAGCACATAGGGAAAACTATTTTTCCATACACGCTGAAATTGTTTATGCATTGCATACCCCCTTAAAGATTTCAAACGGATGGTGCTCTTGCCAAGCAAGCCCCTTTGCACCGAGTTTAGAAATCCTATAAGGACAAACTACCATTTTTCCCACAAAAAAGACTTCAAAAATAGTCAGAAAGCCTAGGGGAAGACGGTCTAAAGAGTAAAGCGCTTTGTTTTCTTTTATTTTTTTATGAAGTCACACCAAACCACTTTT
>CAYMGC010000005.1:7300-35719 GCA_964389885.1 uncultured Erysipelotrichaceae bacterium
AGTAAAGCGCTTTGTTTTCTTTTATTTTTTTATGAAGTCACACCAAACCACTTTTCTGAAAAATCGAACCCGACAAAAGAGGTCGTTGATCTTCTTAGAAAATGGGTCGAATTTTGGTTGTTTCGAGTAAAAAGAAAACAGGCAAGAAGACTTTATACCTCCTAGCCTGTTTAAATCCCTAAGATTTAATTTTAATGTCTATACTCATCGATAATCATTATAGAGTATTAATAACGTCTGAAATAGTTGAAGCGGTAATCTGAAGATCCAAAGCCCAATACCAAGATAAAAATCGGATTGAGCAACCATAAACCAAGGGCAAAGCCAGTGGAATGACCAAAAGCATTAGAAAGCGCTGACCACATCGCAAACAAAATCAACGTCGCTCCAGCGGTAAAAATCCAGCCTACTGGATAGGTAATAAAAATAAGGTTTCCTAAAAAATAACAAACGGCTGCAATTCCCGTACAAATCATCATCATCCAAAAATAGCTCGGTACCCCAGCAATTTTGAATAAAATGTAGAAATTGTAAAAAGGAATCAAGGCTTTCCAGCCTTCTTCTCCCGCTTTTTCAAATACTTTCCATAAACCAACAATCAAGATAATGTAATAGACAATGGCAGCCATTGATAGATCTTTATTCCAAAAAAATGAATTTAAAATTGGTGAAGTGCCAAACATATTGAGCCCTCCTTTTCCTTATTTAAGGCAAGGTCTATTGTAGCCACTAATTCTAAGCAAGACATTAAGGCGCACATCAAAATAACCAAAGGATTTCCAAAATTGAACGTTATAAAATTGTCCATTTTAGAAATAAACCTTAAGATTTGAAAAGATTTCTTCTTTTTAATCGTTCTTTAAAAAAAGAGAATAGGCCTAGAAAAGACGTTTTTCTTTGTCATCTAGTGTGTTCATTGAGTATTATATTTTCCATGAAATATCCTTTTTTTGGCATTTAATGGTAAATCATCAAAATAAAAGATTAAAAGAGGGATACTAAAAAGGGACAGGTTGTGCCTTTTATTTTCTCAACGCAAGAAACGTTGTAAGAAAGAGAGGTGTTGGAATGACATCTTGGTTTTTGTTTTTATTGTGTCATGGCCTAATTTGTAGTGTTTTTATGGTCCTTGGCTTAAGTATTGAAAAAAATCCAAATAGTCCTTTAGCAAAATCTCTAGGCTTTAAAAGCAAATTGGCTCAAAGCAATCCAGACTATTGGATCGAAGCCCAAACGCTTTATGGCTCTCTTTTAAAAAATGGTGGAGCCGGCTTATTGATTACTTGCTTTATTTGTATGCTTTGCGTACTCGGTCAAAGTGAATTGATTGTCAGTATCGCTGGAGGAATTCTTTTTGCCTTAGAAGTCGCCTTTTATTTCGGATTGCATTGGTATTGTCAATACAAACTCAAAGAATCCATCGCCAATTCAAGTCAAGAAGTAGAAGAAGTCCAGCAAGAAAAACAAAAAAAGGAAACGTTAAGCTCTAAAGAAGTCAAGAAACAAGCCAAACCGGAAGTCAAAAAGGAGACAAAAGTTACCAATCAAGAACCTCTTATGGAAGAGGTTGTCAAAGAAGAAGGGACCCTAGAGACTGGACTAAAGCCCCCCACTTTAGAGGAAGAGGGATCCAGTCAAAAGCTTGATGCGACCCGCCGTCTTGTTTTTGATCCCGTTCCTACATTAGTTAAGACCCAAAAACTTTCTCGAGTTCAAAAAAGTCAAGAACCAAGTGAAACCATAAAGCCTATAGTCGAAAAACCCATTTCGACTACCGAGCCTAGTGAAACCACTTTGCAGGGGCAAGAGGCTTCCATGGAAACCTTAATATTGGATTATAAGACCCAAAAACCATTTGCATCTTCCTTAGTCAACGTTCAAGAAGAAGATCAAAATGGACCTTCTTTCCATGTGTTGAATCCTAAAGCAGATACCCAAGAAGAGGACAAAGTCGTTTCCATGGAGCCAAATCTTGAAGACCAAGAGCTTGAAGAAGGAATTGTTTCTCAACAATTTTTTCATCATCCGGTGGGGCGCGTTCCTGCTTTAAAGGAAGAATTTATTGCCGATACAGTGATCTTTCATGATCCGCAAGAACCACAACCGATTTACCATCGAGCAAGTGCGCAAACCAAAGAATCGATTGATATCCCTTCTGAATTTTTTGAACCAGCCCCAGATAAATCCAATTGTTCTTTAAAACGGTCTCAAAAAGCCAATGGATCTTCCAATCCGATTGTACCGGATCCAGAAAGTGCGTTTCGCTATCGTCGTTTAGCCGCAAGCTTACGAGGAGAAACGACTAAACACTAAAAAACATCCCAACTCTAAAACGGTTTTAAAGCCATTGCTTAAAACGTTTTGGGTGGGATGTTTTTCTTTGATTTAAATTTTTAGGAGTGAGCAAAGCGCGCCTTGAGCATATTTTTAGCCCAGGGCTCATAAAACGTCGATACCAAATGAACGCCATCGGCATTGTAAATTGGAGCCGTTCCTCCTTGCGCTAAATCATCGTTATCAACGTATATCCAACCATTGGCTTGGCACATTTGTTTGATTTGGCGATTAAAATCCGCCACTTTGTTCCAGCGAGGGGAATTGGCTACAGCTGTAGGAGTAGCATCGATGACTGAATTCACAACGATGAGCGCTTGGGGAGCTTGTTCGAGAAGAGATTGAATTTGCCGCGTGTACACTTTCGCATATCCGTTTTCTCCTTCTTCTTGCCCAATATTTAACCCCATATCGTTGATGCCAAAAGATAAATAAATAACTTCTGGCTGTAAAAGAGCGACATTGCCAAGGTATTCAGGAATGTTTTGAATGGTATAGCCTCCTGCGGCTAGCACTTGATTGGCGGGCACAAAGCCATAGCTCATAAAGCCATATACTCTAGAATCGCCAATTAAGACGGCATCATCAAACAAATTCCAAATGGATCCGGACTGGGCAATTAAGGCATCTACATCCACTTTGGAGATCGCCGCCGATTCATTTTCTGTATCTATTTTGGTGAAGTATTGAGTATCTTCGTCTTTAAGACATACCCAGTGATCGCTATTTTCAAGACGACCCCAAGTGGAGCCATCGCTTTTCTTTTCCGTTTGATCAATATCCACCATTTCCCCTTCATCGACTTGACTCACCTGTTCTTCATCGGTAGAAGGACCAGTGCGTACATTCATCACATAGTTGGCTTGATAGGTTGTGGTATCGGTAGAACGCGTAGAACTTGAAGCAGAAGTTGTGCTGGATTTTTCACTACTCGCTTCACTTGAAGGTTTGGGTTCCCCTGCTCGACGGGGTAAAACCCGACTGTCTTCATGGGTAATGGAAAAAGTCTTAGTCGAACTCGTAGCCGCTTTTGACTCTTCGCTTTTAGAAGACGTTGTCGACACGTTTTGGGATACTTCAAAGGTCTCATTGACTTCGGTCTCATTGACTTCTTGATTTTCAATGGCAACAGGTTGGGAAGGAGAAGGGTTAGAAGAAAAGTCTTGATAAATTAATAAGCCACTCAAAAAAATGACCAGGAGTCCTAAAAAGCACACCGCAATGAATAGCATTTTTTGCATGTCTTCGGGATGGTCTTCTACTTCATCGTCCTCTTCATCTTCTTTGGCATCTTTTTCATCACTCTTTTTTTGAAAAAGAAAAGCTTGCCACTTGGATTCCTTTTTCTTTTCGTCTTTTTCAGACGGGGTTTTCTTTTCTTTATCGTTTTCTTTTAAATCCATTTCTTCTTTTGAAAAATCCTCTTTCAACTCTGATTCTTTTTTAGACGAGTTAGAGGGATCCCCATTTTCCTTCAAGGAAGAGTCTTCCTTTTTTTTGGAATCATCTATTGGAGCAGGATCAGATTGAAGAACGGATTGGCGTTTAGCTTGGCGCGAGAGCTTTGGAGTAGAAGAACTTGTTTCTAGAGGAGCTCCGCAATTGGCGCAAAATCGTGCGCTATCCAAGCTTTCTTGTTGGCATTGGGGGCATTTTTTCATAATTTCTCTTCTTTCCGCCAGCTTAAAGGGAAAAGAGAATGTTTAAGACTTCTTCTTTTCCATTTCTGTGTAAATTTAAGTATAACAAATTTGTCTTTGGGCATTTTGGATGAATTTGGTATTCCTTCTTATATCTGGTTTAATAAAGTTTAAAAAGACTAGAAAGGAGTAGCCATTCCTGGCTTTTTTATGAAGACTCATTTTTTTCCATGGATCACCTTAGCCGTTATCGGGCTGAGCGGTTGTAAACACACTCAAGAGGCTTCGTCTTCCTTGACTTCTTTTTCTCAAGCTTCGCTTATCGCTCAAAATCAAAACAATCCTTTTGAGGAAATCGATTTTTTAGAAGAAAACAACCCAGAACCATTTAACGAGATCCCTTCTCAAGGTACACAGGGATTAACGTACATTCAAGATATTTTGATCGTGAACAAAAAATATGGCCTTCCCCAAGACTATGCGCCTGGGGTAGATCCGGTGGCCCAAGAGCATGTCAACGCTTTGCTTCAAGAGATGCAAAACCAAGGCTTAGATGTGGGCTGGACGACAAGCAACTTTCGCAGTTATGAGTACCAAACCCAGCTCTATAACAATTATGTCGCCACTTATGGTCAAGAAGCTGCGGATACCTTTTCAGCTCGCCCTGGCTTTTCCGAACATCAAACGGGTTTAGCTTTTGATTTAACAACATCGACAGGCGAATTGATCACCGCTCCCACGGAAGCCCAATGGCTTTTGGATCATGCCGCCGAATATGGCTTTATTGTCCGCTATCAAGAAGGCAAAGAGGCCATTACGGGCTATCAAGCTGAACCGTGGCATTTACGCTACATTGGAGAGCGAGCTCAAGAAATTGCCAACAGTGGTCTAACCCTAGAAGAATTTTTAGGGGCCGAAAGTGGTGACTATGCAGCTTAAAGCATTCTCTTTTGTTATAGGCGTTTTTTTAAATTTTTGACTTTTTTCCAATAAAAAAGCAGCAGATGGGTGTCTGCTGCTTTTTTGTTGAGAGAAAACATTAGCGCAAGTTGTTGGCGCGATTGTATTCAGTATCAAAGCTCTTCATGGCATCGGTGATCTTGTCGACATGTTCTTGTAAGCTTGTTTTGTTGTCTTCAAGAGAGCGATCGAAGTCATCTTTGAGTAAATCGTAAAGGTTGAGGGATTCGGTTTTCAAATCATCCATTGATTTTTGAAGATCAGGATCGGAAGCAAGTTTTTCATAGGCTTCATTGAAAATGGATTCGCCATCCGCATAAACGGTTTCAATATCGGATTTGATTTGATCTTTGGTTTCAGCAAAAGCAGGATCATCTAACGTTTCACTTACCATATCACGGGCGTTATTGTAGATCACTTCCGCTTTTCCACGGTATTCATCCAATTTGGCTTTGGTGTCAGCATCTAAATTGGAAACACCGTCTTTCAAATCATCGGTTACTTCAGAAGCAGCTTGGCTGATGTCGGTGCCTACTTCAGAGGTTGTTTTTTCCACTTCTTCACTTGGAGTGGTTGAGGAGGCATCGGAAGAGCAACCGGCAAAAATCATGCTAGCGGTAGCAAGAGCAAAAAAGAATGGTTTAACTTTCATAGGTAATTTCGGGCAGGAGAGACTAGCGCAGTCAGGAAAACCCGAACACTCCTTTCAGGGTGCGATCTCCAGTTTATTCCTTTAGTATTTAAATTGCGTTTCGCACATTTTATCGAGAAAAAATGGATTTATCACCAATCCATTACTCCAAGGAAGATTTTTCCTTTTCCCTTGGCGCAGTTTCATTTTGCGCTATTCCTATACAAGAGGGGTCTTAAATGCTTAGGTTTCTTGCTGTAAGCACTTTCACTAAAATTTGGCTAGTCCTTTTTTAAAATTTTTTCCATTCCAATCTTTTGAGGATGCAAATCGAGGGACTCGTAAAACTTCAAAGCCCCTGTATTATCGGCCCAAACATTGAGCGTTACGTTGTAACAACCAGTTTGTTTGGCAAAATCACAAACATAATCGTAAAGTTTATGACCAATGCGTTGATGACGACAATTTCCATCCACACATAAATCATCGATATAAAGTGTTTTGATATCCGTTAAAATGTTGTCATTTAAGTGTTGTTGAAAAACACAAAAAGCATATCCTTGCACTTGGCCATCTTCATCCTCATATACAAAGATAGGTCGCATTTCATCCTTTAAAATGACTTCGAGTTCCTCATCCTTGTATTTGCGAGCATTGGCTTTAAATAAATCCGGTCTGGCTGTATGGTGTACATTTAAAACTTGACTCAATAAGTCATCAATTCGCTCCATATCCTTGATCTCAGCTTTTCGAATCATATTAGTCCTTCTTTCTTTTTTACTTTCTTAATTCCTTAACCTTAAAAAAGTGGGAGAAAGTTTCTAGATCTAAATTTACTCTAGCGCGCCTAAAAATAAATCTCTGAAGTAATTTAAGCTCTATTTTTTCTCTTCTTTTTAGGCTCTTTTCCCGATAGACCTATTGAAATTAAGAGAAAATAAAAAAATAGAGGATCTCTTTAAGAGAGGCTATGAATATCCGGTAGAAGTTAGCTTAGTCCTACTTAAGTATTGTTTTTTAGAAGTTCAAACATTTCACTAAACTTACGTTTTTTTCAAGGACTTTCCATAATGAAATCTCCTTATTTTTTCTGTATCAATTTTTTCTTTATTCTTAAATACAAAACGCGTTAAAGCTTAATAGCCATAACGCGCTTTGTATTTAAGAATAAAGAAAATGCTTAAAAGTAAGGAGAGAATTTCCGAAACAAAATTAGCCATCCATACTCCATTGAGTCCAAAGAAATAGGGTAAAACCAAAACCGCAACCGCTTGAAATACGAAAGTCCGCATAAGCGATAATAAAGCGGAAATTGGACCATTGTTTAAGGCCGTAAAAAAGCCTGAGGAAAAAATATTGAAACCCGCTACCAAGAACCCTAAGGAATAAAGTTGGACGGCATAATGGGTCATTTCCATCAATTCATCAGAATAAGAAACAAACACGGCCGCAAGTTCATAGGAAAGGGCATCAGCAATCAAAACGACCGCCACACTCGCTATTCCAATGAGAATGAGCGATTTTTGTAAGAGGTTTTTAAGTTCTTCATGATTTTGCGCCCCGTATTGATATCCAATACAAGGAGCAACTGCCATGGTGTATCCCAAAAAGACGGCGGCAAATAAGAATCCTAAATATTGAATGACTCCATATACCACAACCCCTTGAGGGCCTGCAATACGCATCAATACCAAGTTATAAAGAAGCAATACAAAGGAAAGCGAGAGATTGGTAACCATCTCTGACATTCCATTGAAGCAAGATTGCCACAAAACTTTCCATTTCCATTTGAACTTTACAAAATGCAAGTCACTTTCTTGATGTTTCCAAAACCAAAAGGTCGGAATCAACCCTCCAAGAATCCAGTTAAAAGCGGTAGCCAAAGAAGCCCCTAAAATACCAAGTTGAAATAGCGCAATGAGTACATAATCCAAAATCATGTTTAACGCTCCACAGGCAAGCGAAATAATTAAACCAAACTTTGGTTTGCCTGCAGCGACTAAAAACGATTGATAGGAATTGTTCATGAAAAAGACGGGTTGACAAGCCAATAAAGGAATAGCGTACAAATAACAATCGCGTAATAAATCATCTGTAGCCCCACATAAACGGGCAATGGGTTCAATGAACACGATGGAAATCGTGGACACTACAATCCCGAGTAAGATTTCAAAAACGATAAGCATCGTAAAGTACTCACACGCTTTTTTTTGGTTGCCTTCTCCTAGCGTTTTAGAAACGAGTGCGGTTCCTCCCGTTCCAATCATAAATCCAAAGGATCCAAGAATGCCGACGACAGGCCAAATGAGATTGAGGGATGTAAACGCTTTTTCACCGGCTAAATTGGAAACGAAAAATCCATCGACAATGGTATAAAGCGAGGTAAAAACCATCATCGTCACACTTGGTAAACAATAGCGAATCAATTTGGAATACGTAAAGTGATCGGAAATCGCAATCGATTTCGCCATATCCACCCTCCTTTCAATAGCGTCCATTACCAGAAGAATGCCATACTTTTCGGCAATTTTCTCTTTTTTTGATGAATTATCTTTAAAATCTAAGTCTCACTTTTTTTCTTACCTTGAACGTTTTTAAAAAGGTGAATCTTTCATCTTTTGGATGCCTTTTAGACAAGGATTCTTTATAATATCCCAAATCCAGCACACGATTTGGATAAGTAAAGAAAGATAGGAGATTTAAATGTACGATGTCGTCATTATCGGGGCTGGAATCATTGGTTCGCTTTTGGCCTATGATTTGTCCCGTTACGCTTTAAAAGTGGCGGTGTTGGAGAAAAACCATGATATAGCCAATGAAACCACCATGGCTAACTCCGCTATTGTCCATACAGGGTATGATCCCGAAGACCATACGTTAAAAGCACTTCTCAATCCTTTGGGCGCTCGTCGTTATCCCAAGCTTTGTGAAGATTTAAATTGTCGCTTCCAACAAATCGGCTCTTTTGTCGCAGCTTGTGGAGAAGAGGAAAGTACTCATCTAGATATTTTAGAAAAGCGCGCAAAAAATCGGGGCATTGCTTGCCAACGGATGATGGGAGACCAAGCTCGTCAACAAGAACCCAATTTATCTAAGCAAGTCAGTGAAGTCCTCTTTTTTCCTGAAACGGGCATTATTTATCCTTGGCTTGTAGCTCAAGCAGCCTTAGAAACGGCTATGGAAAATGGAACCGAACTGTTTTTGGATAGCCCTGTCATTGCGATTGATAAAACAGAAGCCGGATTTCAGATTACTACCCCAACTAAACACTTTGAAACCAAAGTTGTGGTCAATGCAGCGGGACTTGGCGCTGAAAAGGTAATGGCGCTTTTGGAAGAACCGAGTTTTACCATGGTCCCTAAACGCGGTGAATACTTTGTCTTAGAAGAAGGGTGCGATGTGGTCTCCTCCATTGTGTTTCCTGTTCCCACCCAAAAAGGCAAAGGGGTTTTGTGTATTCCGACCGTTCAAGGCAATACTCTAGTTGGCCCTACCTCTCAAGTCCTCAATCAGCCAGAAAGGGATGCGGCCGATTTAGTGGCTACCAGCCAAGAGGGTTTAAATCAAGTCAAACAAGAAGCCAATAAAGTGGTGGAAAACATTCCTTTTCATAAAGTGATCCGCAGTTTTGCGGGAGTTCGTCCTTCTACCAATCGAGGCGACTTCATTTTGGAAGAAAGCAATCAATATCCGGGCTTTATTTTGGCCGCCGGCATTGATTCACCAGGTCTAGCGAGTGCGCCAGCCATTAGTCAATATCTCATTGACCAATTCATTGCCAATCATGTGGATTTACAAGAAAATCCTCAGGCGATTCGCACTCATAGCTCTGCGGTAGTTATGAGTAAGCTTACGGCGAGTGAACGCCAAGCTCAAATCGCTAAAAATCCGCTCTATGGTAAAATCGTTTGTCGTTGTAAGCAAGTGAGTGAAGGAGAAATTATCGATGCCATTCATTCCCCTTGTGGAGCACGATCCATTAAGGGGATTAAAAAGCGCGTAGGGCCAGGCTTTGGTCGCTGTCAAGGAGGCTTTTGTGAACCATTGGTAGTCGATATTTTAGCCAGAGAACTTGGCATTTCGCCTTTAGAGGTTCTCTTGGATGAACCAGGCTCCCAAACGCTAATGGAGGAAAATCGATGACTATCCATTATCAAGCACTCATCATTGGTGGCGGCAGTGCGGGGTTAGCGGCTGCCATTGAATTGAAAAAACAAGGCATTGAACGCATTGCCATTTTAGAAAAAGACTTTGAACCAGGCGGAATTTTGCAACAATGCATCCATAATGGCTTTGGTTTACAAACCTTTAAAGAGCAGCTTTCTGGACCGGAATACGCTGAACGCTATTCTAAAGCGGCTCAAGAACAAAACATCCCCATTTTTCTTAATACCACAGTGACCCATTTGTCCAAAGATCGTCAAATTGAAGCGATCAATCCCCAACAAGGGGTCATGAATCTTTCCGCGGATGCCATTATCTTAGCCGTGGGTTGCTATGAGCGCTCTCGTGGAGCCTTGAGCATTCCAGGTTCTCGTCCCGCGGGGATTTATACGGCGGGCCAAGCGCAACGCTATTTAAATATGGAAGGCTACTTGGTGGGTAAAAAGGTCTTCATTTTAGGTTCAGGGGATATTGGTTTGATTATGGCCCGCCGTATGACTTTAGAAGGAGCCGAGGTTGTTGGCGTGGCTGAAGTGTGTCCTTATTCCAATGGGTTACCACGCAATATGAAACAATGTTTAGAGGATTTTCAAATTCCTTTATATTTAAGCCATACAGTAACCAATATTTTTGGGACCAAACGCTTAGAAGCCATTGAACTTTCTCAAGTGGATGAAAATCGCCAAAAAATTGTGGGGAGTGAACAAATCATTCCGGTGGATACCTTGTTATTGAGTGTTGGTCTCATTCCAGAAAACCATTTGGCCGATGAAGCTGGTATTGTCATGAATCCAGCTACGAAAGGCCCAGTGGTGGATGAACGCTATATGACCAGCGCTCAAGGAATTTTTGCTTGTGGCAATGGCTTACATGTCCATGACTTAGTGGATTTTGTGAGTCTTCAGGCCAAACGCGCTGCGCAAGGAGCTGCCGCCTATTTAAAAGACAAAGCTCGATTCTCTAAGGAATATCCCATCTTAGCCAAAGGACAAACGAGTTATGTAGTGCCTGGCCAAATTCATCCAGAATTGGTCCAAAGCCCAGTAGAATTTTTCTTTCGGGTGAAAAAACCAATGGAAAAGGTTATGATTCGAGTTTCTAGCCAAGGGCAAGTATTAAAAGAAATTTTCAAGAAAAAAGTAATTCCTTCTGAAATGGAACGGATTTCTTTGGCCCCAAGCCTTTTACAAGGACTAAATGGGCCTCTTGAAATAGAAGTAGAGGAGGTGGCTTAATGGAAACCAAATCGCTCGTATGTGTCAATTGCCCAATGGGATGCCAAATTCAAGTCCAACTTGAAGGCCAGCAAGTGGTATCCATACAAGGCAATACATGTCCAAAAGGTGAAGCCTACGCACGCTCAGAGTGTATTGATCCGATGCGTATTTTGACTTCCACGGTTCGCATTGAGCAAGCCCCTTTACGCGTTTTACCTGTGATCACCCAAGCCGAAATTCCTTTGCGTAAAGTATTTGAAGCAATGGAACAAATTCGCACTTTACAGGTTCAAGCGCCAGTGGCTTGTGGTCAAGTGCTGTGCGAAAACTTAGCCAATACCGGTGTAGCGCTTGTCGCTTCACGCTCCATGCCCAAGTGGGACCAAGCCTAGGTTTAAAAACAAAAAGACTATGACTTCTGGTGGATCACCAAGAGCCATAGTCTTTTTTTAAGTGGATGATTCCATGTCTAAAGGAATATCAGCCAATCGGGCCGAAAAAGCGGAAAGTTCTATGGCTTCCCGAAAAGATTGATAGGCTAACACAAAAGCAATATGCGTTATGGGATTTTGTTGGACAAGGGCATTTAAATCCCCTGTATAGCAGCGTGGATCCACCAACAAAATGGAATCGTAAAAAGGCAAAAGATATTGCACCATAATGTTGGCATATGAGTCTTTGATTAAAAATAAATGACGGCCTGTATTAGCCTGAGTATGAATCTGAATTAGACCTTCATTTTCGCCTAAAAAATAATCGTATTGATTTTTTTGTTCTAAAGCCTCAGGCAGATAGATGCTATCGCTTGTTTTTCCATCTTCCCAAATTACTTCATAGGCAGGTAAATCCAAAGCCTTAGCCGCAATAATGGAATCATACAAGCCTACCGATCCCGTAAAAGAAGCCGAAGTTCCCTCAAAATTAGTGGAGAGCGTTTCGTAGCTATAAGCATTTAAATCCAATTCTCCTCCACAAAATTCCACCAAAGCTTTAGATCCAATGCCCGCCCCTTGCGTAGCCCAATGATGATCGGTGCGATAAAACAAATAGTCCTTTTGGTTTTCTAGAAGAACACTTCGTAAATCGAGATTGGTAGCCATCGATAGATTGATGGCAATTTGCTCAAAATAGGGATCTAAATCGGGAACAGGAGCAAAGAGGGGCAATTTATTTTTTTCAATCATTTCCGCTGGAGGGATCATCATCAAGGCGGTTGGCAAGTTGCTTTTAAGAGCAAAATCATTCACCGCCTGAATGTTTTCCTCAAAAATTTTTTCATTGGGTGCTTCCAAAAAACCAATTAAGGCATCTTTTCCTAAGTATTGCCCATTGAGCCAATGTTGATAAAGACTTTTGCGCAAGAGGTAGTTGCCATGAAAACAGGTTTCTCTAGCCGGAAATTGGTCTTCAAACCAGGATTCAAGAGCTTGACCATATTCACCCGACCATAAACTGGACAAAGAAAGGCTTGGAAATTGTTCGAGTTTTCGATTTTCCAGCTCGGAGATTTCTCGATCAGGACTTAAAAAACTCCAAACTCCTCCCCCTAATAAAGTGACCATCAAGGTTCCACAGAGTAGAGAATTGACTTTCTTTTTTTGCTTTGTTTTTTTCTTTTTAGCTTTGGAGAAATTAGTCATAGAAAGGTCCTTTCTTCTTAATTATGGACTTTTAAGTCACTGACCTTGCAAAAAAGATTCTTTTCGCTTCCTTAGCCATTAAAAGCTTTTCACCAAAGGAGTTCTAAAAGCAGCTTTAGAGATTAGGGGAAAGAGATTTTTCTAAAAAGACTTGATGAGGTAAAAATTTTTCAAGAGCTTTTTAATTGAGGAGAAATATCTAAGCGAACTTAACTATGATTTTAACTTAAATTTTTCTCTAAATTATGCCTCAATTTACTTTGATAGACTATATAAGGTAAATTATCCCTTTACAAATCGAGCTAGGAGAGAAGGAGATTAGGCCTAGAGTAAGAATGAGGCATAACCTCGTCCCCTTTCTTTCCTCTTATTCATTTTAAATAACTCGACTAGAGTACTATAGATAGCTTAACTATACTTATCGAGACATAAATTATGGAAGATCCTGAAACTAAAAATTCAATATGAGAAAAAAAAGAGAAGAGAAATACATCATGTTAGGATAAAAAAATACAGTAAAGTTAAGGCCTTATCAAAAAGAATGGGATAAAAATGCTAAATATATTATCCCTTTAGTGTCATTCTCCTTATCTTCTAGGTGAGGAGAACTTTTTACTCAAAAAAGTTAAAAAAAAGAGAAATGTTCTTATACTATGGTTTTGAACCAACAAAGCTAAATAGCGACGCAGTAATATATCTTGAACAGTATAGTTTTTCAGAGTCGCTTCTTGCCAATCGTGAAGTGGCCCTAATAAGTCCCGTAGATAGTCAACTTAGTAGATTTTTTTATTTGACCCACTAAAGCATCTTTGATTTAAGTTAGAATTAAACACTTGAGTATACGCTTTTTCGATTAGGCCTAAATTTCTTTCGAGTACATTTCATAGATGGACTTTTTGTTGTAAGCGCTTGCTTGAATTAAAGCTTACTTTGGTGCTTTCTTTTCGCTACGATAATAATTTGGAAAGAAGGTGAATAATAATGAATGATATGGATCAAAAAGATTTTGATGCGCTTTTAAAACGTATAAA
Source organism: uncultured Erysipelotrichaceae bacterium (assembly GCA_964389885.1). Classification (GTDB taxonomy): domain Bacteria; phylum Bacillota_I; class Bacilli_A; order Erysipelotrichales; family Erysipelotrichaceae; genus Allobaculum. The sequence continues at coordinate 20,918 of CAYMGC010000005.1, forward strand.
GAATGGACAGAAATTTCTTCAATCAGTTGGGTCATCCTCAAGAGAAGCTCAAGCTGTGTCATCTAGCCCAAGTGTTCAAATGTCTGAGAAAGTTGCAAATTCTATGTCACCAGAAGTTATTGAAAATAATCAATCTCAAAAAAATCGGGATTAACGTCGAGCAAAGTTTCAAAAAACAAAATAAGCAGTTAATACTTCTCTTTTTTCTCTAAAACCAATAGCGAAGTCTTAAACGAATTGCCATTTCAAAAATTTGCCTATAAACCTTTTTATTTCCTTTCAACACGTGGTATGAATAATTTAGATTTGACTTAGCCTCTTTTTAAAAGAGATGGACTTGATCATAAAAAAGGAACTCAATTAAAATGAAAACGATCCGTTTAAATAATGTGTTTTTTCCTACTTGGATGTTTTTTCTTTTTGCTCCTTGGTTTGGAGGTCAAGCAATCCTTACTCTTTGGCTTCCCTTGATTTTTGGTAATTTTGTGATCGATAGCTTAGTGATTTGGATTGGACTTTATTTTTTAGGACAAAAGGAAAACTGGAAACAGATTTGGAAAAAGGTTATTATTCGTACATTTTTATTTGGTTTTTTAAGTGATCTCATTGGCTGTGGAGTTTCTTTTCTGGTGTATATTCTTCCTCAAATTTTCCATATTGATTTTTTACTCAATATAGATAGTTGGATTTCTTTGTTTTGGTGGGCAGGAATAGGTGTGTTGGTGGCCGCTTTATGTATTTATGCCTTTAACAAAAATTTTTCGTTTTCCAAATGCAAAAACTTGCTTAGTGTCAAACAAATCAAACGTATTTCCGTATATTTAGCGATTTTCACTGCTCCATATGTGATGTTGATTCCTTCTTGGAATTTCTAAGAATTTAACTTTTAGACTCAATGGGAAAATAGAGAGGATAAGGCTATTATGCTTGGCTCATTTAATACGAATGTGACTCCTATACAAAAAAGGTCAGATTTCTTTTTCTTTGGAAATTCTGACCTTTTTTCTATTGGCTAAGAAACCATTTTAAAACTGTGCATATAAAAACGTTTGACTGGAATCACTGACTAAAAAAATCACACATACCAATAGCATCACCAAATAGCCGCCAATTTGCCAAAAGAGCCAATATTTAGTGGTTTTCATAACAGCTTGACCAAAGCGTTGGGAAAGACCAGAAGCAAGCCAAATACCGATCAAAATGTAGACTCCCATATTCAAAAGCCAAAATAAACTTCCTCCATCCAAAAAGCCGGTTAAACCAAAGCCGAAATAATGGCCAATGCGCCAAAATCCCATACCCATATTTTCCGCCGCAAAAAAGGCCATTCCAAAAAGCTCTAGAATTAGTACATATCCGTGCCGTAGACCTTTTGAAAGTTTGGATAAGGAATGACCCCATATCCATTTTTCCAATAGGATCAAGATGGCTTGATAAATTCCCCAAGCCAAATACGCTGATGAAGGCCCATGCCAGAGACCAGTTAAAAGCCATACACAAAATATATTGCGCATCCACAGCAAATTGGATACCCGATTTCCCCCTAAGGGAATATAGACATATTGGCGAAACCAATTGGTCAAAGAGATGTGCCAACGACGCCAAAAATCTTGAATGCTTAAGGCTGTTAAGGGCAAATCAAAGTTTTTCGGAATGGAAAAGCCAAACAACTGGGCACACCCTCGAGCCATACGCGAATAACCAGAAAAGTCAAAGTAAAGCTGTAAAAAATAGGCCACTCCATAGCCAATTTGCCCCACCCATGTCAAATCATTGGTTAAACTCACCACGATAAGGGCTAAATTGTCAGCCAATACGACTTTACGAAACAAGCCTTGAATAAATAAGGCGATTCCTTGGGCGTTTTGACGACGAGTGCAGTGTGGATGGGCGATTTGATCTTTGAGATCGGCATAGTTGGCAATTGGACCCATGTTCACCCAAGCAAAAAAAGCCGCAAATAAGCCAAAAGAAATAAAGGAGGTTTCGTAGGGCTTCTTTTGCCGATATACATCAAAGAGACAGGATAAACACGAAAACGTGTAAAACGATAAGCCAATGGGCATGGTGCTGGATAAAGCTTTAGCCCAAGAAAAGATCCCTTGAAACCATGGCCCAAAATATTTAAAGACAAAGAGTAAAAAAATATTGCCGCTTACGCCCAAAGTTAAAACCCAAAAGGAAAGATTTTTCTTGGATTTAGCTGGTGGTTTTCCAAAAGGAGGAGGTCCCTTATGGGGCTTTTTTTCTTCCTTTAAAACGAGTAAGCCCAAGAAGTATTGAATAATATAGTTAAACGTCAATAAACTTAAGAGCCAAAAAAGTTGATGAAGAGAGCCAAATCCATAAAACAAAAGACTTAGGGTCCACAAATACCCTTGAGCATAACGCGTTTTTTGAATCCAGAAAAAATACACTAACCAAACAAGGGGAAAAAAAACAAAGAGAAACAACAAATTGGTAAAGGCCATGGCAAGTGCTCCTTTATCTTGTATTATCCGAAATTTTAAAGCATTTTTCATCTTTAGCCAAAACAAAAACCGTCCGCTCAGGGACGGTTTAAAGTTATTCAAATTCGATGGTTCCAGGAGGCTTAGAGGTAATGTCGTAAAGCACGCGATTCACGTGTGGCACTTCGTTGATAATGCGATCGGATACGCGGCCAAGCACTTCCCAAGGAATTTTAGCCCAATCGGCCGTCATCCCATCAATGGAGGTGACAGCGCGAATGGCTACCGCATAATCGTAAGTTCGTTGATCGCCCATTACGCCAACAGAACGCATATTGGTCAAAGCCGTAAAGTATTGCCAAATGTCTTGCTCCAAACCAGCTTTGGCAATTTCTTCTCGTAAAATGGCATCGGATTCGCGAACGATGTTTAATTTTTCATCCGTGATATCGCCAATGATGCGGATGCCTAAGCCAGGTCCTGGGAATGGTTGGCGCCAAACCATTTCGTGAGGTAAACCGAGTTCTTCACCAAGCGCACGCACCTCATCTTTAAATAAAGTGTTGAGCGGTTCGATGAGTTTGAAGTCCATATCCTTTGGCAACCCACCCACGTTATGGTGGGATTTAATTTTTTGGGCCGAATGGGTTCCCGATTCAATAACGTCAGTGTAAAGCGTGCCTTGAGCTAGCCATTTCACGTTTTTGCCTTCGGTTAATTTTCGGGCTTCTTCATCAAAGGTGTAAACAAATTCGTTGCCAATAATTTTGCGTTTCTTTTCTGGATCCGTTACGCCTTCAAGTTTGGACAAAAAGCGATCTTTGGCATCAATGCGCACCAAATTTAAGTTCATGTTGCGTCCAAAGGTTTCCATAACGGATTCGCTTTCCCCTTTGCGCAACAAACCATGATCAATGAACATGGCAATGAGCTGATCGCCGATGGCCTCATGCAACAAAGCAGCCACTACTGAAGAGTCCACGCCTCCAGAAAGGCCAAGCAACACCATATCGTCACCGACTTGTTCTTTAATTTTTTTCTTTTGGGTTTCGATGAAGTCTTGCATAGACCAGTTGGCCTGGGCTTGACAAACCTTGAAGACAAAGTTTTTTAAAATATCGTTACCATATTCGGTATGCCGCACTTCCGGATGGAATTGGAGTGTGTAAATTTTTCGCTCCACATTTTGCGCGGCGGCATAAGGACAGGTATCGCTTTTGGCAATGCATTCAAAACCTGGAGCTAAGGTAGCCACTTGATCCCCATGTGACATCCATACGGTTTCGATGGTGGGCAAGCCTTCAAAGAGTAGATTTTCTTTGACCACTTCAATTTCTGTACGCCCATATTCGCGCCGTGAGCTAGGCTTCACGGTACCACCAAGATTTAACATGACCATTTGCATTCCATAACAAATTCCTAAAATGGGAATTCCACTTTCATAAATGGCTGGATCGCAATGGGGCGCATCCTTTGCATAGGCGGAATTGGGTCCACCGGAAAACACGATGCCTTTGACATCACCAAGGGCCTCGATTTCTTTGAGCGTCATAGTATTGGGATGCAATTCGGAATATACGCCAAACTCACGAATGCGTCGGGCGATTAATTGGTTGTATTGGGAGCCAAAGTCCAATACGACAATTTTATCTGGCATGGATAGATCCCCCTTTTTCTCATCATAGCTAAGCCTTTTTTTAAAACAACAAGAGGCGATTGATTTTGAGGTGTTTTAAAAAACAAGAGAAGAATGGACAAAATTTGATTGCGCTCTCTTGGTAAAACTTTTTTGTTTTTTCTTAAGCGTATTGTAAGCCAAAGTCGCTCAAAGAATGCTTATCCAACACCTCTTGAAGCGAATAGCGCATAGGATTTTGATAAGAGCCAATGGGTTTAACCAACCACTCCACTCCATGCCATGCGCCATTTTTATAGGCGGCTTTTGGCAAAAGACCATAGGATTGAAAGCCCACTCGCTTTTGAAAGGCTAGGCTTGCTTCATTGTCCGCGGTGGTACAGCTGATTAAATTGCAAAAGCCCATAGCCAAACAAATGGCTTCCAAAGCTTGATAAAGCGGCAAGACTTGACCATAATGTGGTCCCTCTTGGAAATAAATGGTTAATTCTGCATCGTACTGATACGCTTTGCGGGCAATGAAGCCATGGGCATAACCAAAACCGATAACTTGGCCTTCCCATTCGGCTACAAGATATGGATACTCTTTGGCAATCGCCAATTGCTCTTGAACAAAGTTTTCATAAGGAGTGGGACTATAGCACATATTGGCGGTGGAGTGTTCAATCCAATACGCCACAATCGCATAGATACTAGGCAAATCGTCTGGCTTTAAAAATCGAATCATTCCCAAATCTCCATTCCCGCATCGGCGGTTAAAGATTCATCGCTTTGCTTGCCATGGTTGTAGGCAATTTCTCCAGCCAAAGCAATCATGGCGGCATTGTCGGTGCAACAAGACATTGGGGGCACGTTAAAGTCGACATTTGGATATTGGATAGCCAGTTCGGCTATTTTCTCCCGCAAACGACTATTGGCTGATACGCCGCCGCCTACAATTAACTGTTTCACTTCGGGATGGTTGATTAAGGCTTTGCGCACTTTTTCAAAGATCTCCTCCAGCGCTGTTTCTTGAAAGCTTGCTGCTAAATCCTCCATCGTCCAGCTTTCCCCTTGGCGTTCCATGCGTTTGACAAATTGTAAAACACCCGACTTTAAACCAGAAAATGAAAAATCGTATTCACCAGGCGTTTTGGGTTTGGGAAGTTTATAAATCGGTTTGCCTTGTTTGGCCAGTTTGTCAATTTTGGGTCCGCCAGGATAGCCAAGATTTAAAACGCGGGCGACTTTATCATAGGCTTCACCGATCGCATCGTCTTGCGTTTCTCCTAATATTTCAAAATCCTGTTCGTCCTTCATATAAATGAGTTCCGAGTTTCCTCCGGAAACCAACAAGGCCAAAAGAGGAAATTGAAGGGTGGTATCTAGCTTATTGGCATAAATATGACCTGCTAAATGATTGACTCCAACTAAAGGTTTGTCATAGAGCATGGCAAGGGTCTTGGCCGCTTGCACGCCCACATGTAAACAACCAATTAAGCCAGGGCCTTGGGTGACCGCAATGAGATCGATATCGTCCCAAGAAAGACCCGATTGGTCGATGGCTTCTTGAATGACGACTGAGATGTTTTCCACATGAAGACGACTGGCTACTTCGGGTACGACTCCACCAAATTGGGTATGAGTGGCAATTTGCGATGACACAACACTTGAAAGAACGTCCTTTTGGTCTTTGACCACGGAAGCAGCGGTTTCATCACAACTGCTTTCTATTGCAAATACATTCATATCTTTTTTTCCTTTTTTCTTATAGTCCTAAAGAGAGAACGAGCGCATCCTCTCCATCGCTATAGTAGTTTTCTACCCGATTTAAAAAGACAAAGCCATGGGATTCATAGAGGTGACGCGCACTCGTATTGCTGGGGCGGACCTCCAAAAGAAAGGTTTCCGCGCCAAGCTCTTTGACTGCCTGAAGGGAGTAGTCCATTAAAAGATGACTCAACCCTTGGCCACGAAAAGCGGGATCGATCGCAATGCTAGCGATTTCGGCGCGTTCAAAGATTACCCAATAAATGATATAGCCCACAATTTGGCCAGCTTTTTCTAAAACTTGCGGGTAGGAATAGGCATTTTTTTCAATTTCAAATTCAAAATTATCGTGATTCCAGCCATCCTTAAAGGACAGTTGTTCAATGCGCACGATCTCATCAAGGTCCGCCTTTTCCATCGGGCGAATGGTAAAAGAGGCGTCCATATTAGGCTTCCTTTGCGGCTGGCTTGACCAAATAGCTCTCATTACTTTTCATATACAAAGGGGCAAGGGCATGAACCTTTTCCTTTTCAATCCAATTGGCTTTTTCCAACAAGGCTTTTGCGTTGTCTAAAAAATTGGAAGGAAGACTTTCTTGGCCAATGAGTTGGGCTTCTCCATACAAATCGCCTGGATGCGCCTTTAAAAAAGCGGGAATGTCTTCTAGGGCTAAAATATCCATGTCTTGGACTTGGCCATTTTCCACATGGGCTACATAGGCGCGTTGCCCTCTCGCATCCAAAAGAACATTGGCTTGAGGAGCATCGCCAGCATACAGTTGAAAGGTGGTAATGGTGCCTACACGAATGGGTGCTTGGGTGCCTAAAATTTTAGCCGTCGTTAAAGCCATGCGTAGGCCGGTATACGATCCTGGGCCATTGGTGACAATGACTTGATCGATGTCTTTTAAAGTACAGCCAGCTTGTTCCAAGACATCTTTGAGTTCGACAAAGAGTGTTTCCGATTGACGTTTAAAGGCTTCTTGCATAAAGCCAGCCAGCAGTTGATCGTCTTCAAACAAGGCGATCACTAAGTTTTTCCATGCGGTATCGAGTACAAGTGTTTTCATCCCTGTTCCTCCAGCTTTTGGTTGCTCACAAATTGTTGAAATAGAGCTTCACTTTTTGGCCCTGTGGCTTCAAGGCGTACTTGACGTGAGGTTTCGCCTGTTTCCACAAGGGAAATGGCCAAGTGATCGTTTGGAATTTGTTCCGAAATGAATTGCGACCATTCCACTACACAAAGCCCTTCTTCAAAGCATTCATCAAAGCCAAGATCTTGGCTAGCGCCTTCTAAACGATAGGCATCAATATGAAAAAGGGGGGTATGATCCGCAGTTTTATACGATTTCATAATGGTAAAGGTAGGAGAATTGATGGTTCGCTTTACGCCCAGGCTTTGACCAAAAAAGCGGGTCCAAGCGGTCTTTCCTGCTCCTAAATCTCCATCTAAGGTAATGGTCATCGTTTGTCCTTCAAGAACTTTCGCCATCGCCTTAGCAAAAGCTTGGGTATCGGCAAGAGAGTCTAAGACAAAATGAATCTCTGACATAATCCCTCTCCTTTCTGTTTATAACCTATTTTTATAGCTTATTTTTTTTCTTTTTGGGGTGCCTTTCCTTGTTTGCGCGCTTTCGCCATTTGCGCTTTGGCTTGTTCAATGGCTTCCATACGCTTGGCCACTTTGGCTTCCGAACCTTGAAGGCTTGGCACATAATAGCGATGGCCTTGCAATTTATCGGGAAGACAGGGCATATCGGTCATATGCCCTACGTAATCGTGGCTGTATTCATAGCCTTGTGTATAGCCTAAATCCTTCATCAATTGGGTAGGCGCATTGCGCAACTGCAAGGGGATGGGTTCTTCAAGAGTATCCAACGCATCTTTTTTGGCCGCAAAATAGGCTATTTCTAAAGCATTGCTTTTGGGAGCTAAGGCCAAATACGATACAGCATGGGCCAAATGGACATTGCATTCGGGCATCCCTAAATACATACACGCTTGATAGGCCGCAATGCAAATTTCGAGCGCTCGCGAATCGGCTAGACCGACGTCTTCACTGGCCATGCGCACTAAGCGTCTGGCGATGTATAAGGGATCTTCGCCCCCTTCAAGCATACGCGCTAGCCAATACAGACAAGCTTGGACATCCGAATTGCGCATCGATTTATGCAAAGCGGAAATGGTATCGTAATGGCCATCCCCCTTTTTGTCATACATCAAGGTGCGCTTACCGAGGACTTGTTTGAGAATTTGTTCATCCACATGAATGCCATTAAGATCGTCTTTGGAATTGGATACGACGATTTCTAAGGTATTGAGGGCTAAGCGCGCATCGCCATGGGCATAGTGCGCAATGGCTTGTAAATGCTCTGGCTCAATATCAATACAATGGCCTCCATAGCCTTTGGAAGAGTTTAACGCGCTTTGCAAAAGGGTTTCAATGGCTTGATCATCCAAGGATTTGAGGACAAACACTTTGCAGCGGGATAACAAGGCGGAGTTGACTTCAAAACTTGGATTTTCGGTCGTAGCCCCGATTAAGACGATGCTGCCTTTTTCCACATAGGGCAAAAAGGCATCTTGTTGGGCTTTGTTAAAGCGATGAATTTCATCCACAAAGACGATCGTTCGCTTGCCAAGGCGCTGATCCATTTCCGCTTGGGCCATCACCGCTTTGATCTCCTTAACGCCACTTTGAACCGCGGAAAAGGGAATAAAACGACTTTTGGTTTGCTTGGCAATAATACTGGCTAAAGTCGTTTTGCCTACTCCTGGTGGTCCCCAAAAAATCATCGAGGGAACGGTATCGTTTTCAATTAAGTTCCAAAGCAAAGAACCGGGAAAGATCAAATGGGTTTGACCCACATACTCTTCCAATCGCTCGGGGCGCAGGCGATCGGCTAAAGGGCGATATCCCTCTTTTTGTTTTGGAAGTTCTTCTACCTCCTCAAATAAAGATGTTTGTTTCACCACTTTTTCCTTTCTAATTCATATTTCGTTTCGTCTTTTTCTTTCTTGATCTTAGACAACGCAAAACGGGCAGCCCAAATGGACTGCCCGTAAGCATATTCTCTAAAGGCCAGGCTTATCCGCCAATGGGCCAGAAAGAGAGGTTTTCTGGAATGTAGCTGTAGTAGACGTTGACAGCCGGGGAACGGCATACATAGTAGTAGTCACCGATTTTTTCGTATTTGGCTTTGCCTTTTTCCACTTCAAGCGTCCAGTCAAATTCTTTTAAGCGTGCCGAGCTGGTGCGGAAGTAATGCGTATGCTTGCGAATGACACCATTCATCAAGTTATCCAAAGCGGGACCCGAAGAGTATTCCTCGTAGTCGTTTTCGGTTTCTTCCATATAGACATAGCTTGCCACGGAACCTTGTAAGGCCCCATTGCCAATGTTTCCAGAAGCGGCCTGGATTTTGGTGCTTCCACCCGTGGTTCTAAAGAAAATTCCTTGTCCTTGCATTTTTCCATCGGAAATACTGGCGGCCAGTTGAACTTTCTTTTCACGAGGTTGAACAATCATCACTTCTCCAGCCCCTAATCCTTGTAGAGTAATGGATTTTTGACCTGGATCGGAGTTACCAACCAATTTTCCGTTTTGGAAAACAAAGTAGCGGTTTTCAAATTGGTTGCTAAACGAACTCAGAATCGAGGCAATGCGTACCCCTTGATCACGCAAACCATCCAAAGCTCCATTGGAGGAGCGATCGACGTTCAATAACGCTTGGTATTGCTTCACTAAACTTTCCAGCTGTTGCATGGTGGATTGGGGAGGGCAAGCCGCATTGACGGCATACCAACCAATGTCTTCACCAACCCAACCGAGTTTTTGAAGTTCACGATCTTCGTTGGCATCCAACGTATAGTTATGACTTCCCGACTCCGCATAAGGGTTGTATTGACGGTATACGGCTTTGCCATCGGGTGCGGCCGAATACCAAGCAATTTCTTCATCTTTCCAACCCATTTGGATCAAGGCATTGCGCTCCATGGGATCACGAGTGTAATGATGATCCCCCGCTACTGGGTTGTATAAACGATAGACGGGATACTCAGAGCTTTTTGGTGCATACCAGCCAATGCCCTCGGCTAACCAGCCATAGCTGACCAAAGTATTGGCTTCATTGAGATCCGCGGTATAAAAGTGTTCCCCTGAATTTTGATTGTATAAGCGATACAATCCGATGGCATCCGGTTGTTGAACCGTTTGAGGGGTATTTGGATCGCCATCGACAAGTAAAACGCCCCCACTCTCCTGTTGAATTCCCTCTTCAATGAGCTCGGCGCTGCGGGGCGCAAGCACATCTTCTTGGGCCATGACTGGTGTTGTCATCAGTAGACTCAAAACAAGAGCAGAGGTGATACCATAAAGTTTTTTCATGTTTCTACCTCCTGATCGTCCCGTTGTCCGGACAAAATGTTTATGTCAGGCTTTTCCTAAAATGGCCGTAGCCAAGACTAGAAAAGATACTTCTATCTTCAAGATTGAAGACCAAAAAATCAATCTTTTTTTGTATTTAACAAGGAAAAGACCTCCCGAATAAAGCCACGCGCTTTATCGTGGGTATAAGTCTCTTTAAAGAAAGTTTTTAATAAAGATTAAGGGGTTAAACTTCCCAAAAAACCACACTTATCCTATCAATTTTTCCTATGAAACCAGAGTTCAACACTTCAAAAGGTTTCTTAGAACTTTCTTTATACACCAAAATCTTCCAAAAGACCATACTTAAGAAGAAATTCTGAGATAAAAATTAGGCATTAGCGCTTGAAGGGGTTTGATTGGCAAACCAGTCTTCTACGTCTTTCATGGTTTCATGCAAGCAGCCATCTTCAAAGGGCACTTTTAAGTGACCTAGGGCGATCAGCTCTTTAAAAGGCTTGGTGCCCCCAGCTTCACACATGGCTTGATAATCTTCAAAGGCTTTGGGATCTTCATGTTGCATCCGACTCCAAAATTGTAAAGCGGCCACTTGGGCTAAGGTGTAATCGATGTAATAGAAGGGATTTAAAAAGATGTGCAATTGGCGCATCCACCAACCGCCCCGCTCCAAAAAATCGATGTCTTGATAATCCTTTTGCGGTAAATACTGTTTTTCCAAGCGGCGCCAGCATGCCATACGCTCTTTTGGGGTCCAATTGGGATGGGCATACACTTCGTGTTGGAAGTGATCGACCAACACACCATAAGGAATGAATTTGACCGAACCACCTAAATGACTTTGACGATAGCGATCGGCGTCTTCATTAAAGAAGTAATGCATCCAAGGCCAAGTGAAAAATTCCATCGACATGGAGTTGATTTCCGCACTTTCCATCGTCGCCCACATGCATTCTGTAGGAAAAATATGGCGGCTACACCACGCTTGAAAGGCATGGCCCGATTCATGGGTGAGCGTTTCAATGTCGTGTTGGGTGTGACTGAAGTTGGCAAAAATGAAAGGAACATCATAATCCTCAATGGAGGTGCAATAGCCCCCAGCGGCTTTGCCGGGCTTTGCCGCCAAATCCAATAAGTTTTGATCCACCATCATTTGGAAAAATTCGCCAGTTTGGGGGGACAATTCTTGAAACATCTTTAAAGTGCGAGCGACGATTTCCTCTTCTTCATATTTTGGCGTGGGATTGCCCTCGACAAATTCGACTTTTTCATCCCAAGCGGGAAGTTGATCCCCTTCATAGCCATGTTCCTTGGCTTGTTTTTGATACAGCTCTAAGCAAACTGGAACCACATCCTTTAAGACATTGCGCCGATACACTTCCACATCGTTTTGGTCGTAGTCCATACGCGCCATACGCAGATAGCCAAAGGGAATGTAGTTGTCGTAGCCCATTTTTTGCGCCATTTTGGTGCGAACTTGCACTAAATCGTGATAAATCTGCCCGAGTTCTTCTTCGTGTTCTTCAAACCAATGCCAATACGCCTGATGCGCTTCTTTGCGCACTTCTCGATTGGGATCGTTCATAGGCTCTTCCAAGCCCGCTAGAGTATAGGTTTTGCCATGAAAGGGAATGTGGGCCGAAGCGATGAGTTTTTGGTATTCGCTTTCCAAGCGGTTTTCCTCTTTCATCTCCTCAATAATTTGAGAAGAAATGGTTTTTAAATCGAATTCGTTGCGCAAAAACCACGTTTTGGGCACATCCTTTTCAAGTTCTTGACGCCAAGGGGACTCCAAAATGACTTTGACCAGTTCAATTTGGGCATTGGAAAGAATGGGACTGTGTTCGTTGAACCATTCGCGCTCCGCCTTGTAAAAGGGGTCGGCCGTATCAATGGTGTGGCGAATGTAACAGAGGTTCGCCATCGTGTTAAGAGACTTCAAGTGTGAATCATAATCCTTGAATGCCGCAAGAAAAGCGCTATATGATGGGGCATTTTGTAAACGTTGTTTTAATTGTTCGATTTCTTGTAAAAGAGCCTCTAAATCAGGCCGTTTGTATTCAAATTCCTGAAACTTCATATCCATTATCCTTTCTGAAAGAAAATGACCAGCACTAAGAAAAAAAGGGAGCCATCCTAAAAATCTCTCATATTGGTTTTAACGCAACTTTTAGCAAAACACAAAAAAAACCCCAAAATCCAAAGGATTTTGGGGCAGGGAATTAATGGAACCAAAGAAGCACTAAAAGTGCAATCACTAGGGCAAAGAAGAGAATCACCAACAGGGCGGTTTTGCCAATGGTTGCCCAAGCGGCTTCCATTAAAGCGAGAAAATCGCCTTTTTCCAGTTCAGATTCTTTTCCCTGTTTGACTTGATGATCGTCCTTCACGGACTCTTCAATGCTGCGAAAACGATCCATTAAAATTCACCAGCAAAATGGCATTGTACGAAGTGGCGAGGTTTGATCTCTTTGACTTCGGGCACTTCCGTTTTGCAAATGTCTTTGGCAAAGGGGCAACGGGGATGGAATTTGCATCCCTTAGGGGTGTTGACGTTGGAGGGAATTTCCCCTTCAATCAACTTCATGTCCGAGCGTTTATCGGGATCGGGAATGGGAATGGCTCCCATCAAAGCGCGGGTATAGGGATGTTGGGGATTGGCATAAATTTCATCTTTGTCGCCTAATTCCACCATGCTTCCTAAATACATCACCCCTACACGATCGGATATGTGTTTGACGACGGACAAGTCATGGGAAATGAAGATGTAGGAGATGTTTTGTTCTTCTTGTAAGTCCATCATCAAGTTGATGATTTGCGATTGAATCGAAACGTCCAAAGCGGAGACTGGCTCATCGCAAATGATAAAGGAAGGACTAAGCGCTAAGCTGCGGGCGATTCCGATACGTTGGCGTTGGCCACCGGAAAATTGGTGCGGATAGCGGTAGCAATAGTAGCTAGGCAAGCCGCATTTTTCCATCAAGTCTTTGACATACGCTTCAAGTTCGGGGCCACGTTTGAATTTGCCATGCGCAATGAGAGGCTCCGATAAAATGTTGAAGACATTCATGCGCGGATTGAGGGAGGAATACGGATCTTGGAAGATAAACTGAATGTCCTCACGCAATTTGCGCATTTCTTTTTTGGACAGTTTGGAAATGTCTTGTCCTTTGAAGATGACTTCCCCAGAAGTGGGTTCATGCAAACGCAGGATGGTGCGCCCTAAAGTGGATTTTCCACATCCGGATTCTCCAACTAAACCAAGCGTTTCGCCTTCGTATAAATCCAGGGAAATTCCATCCACCGCTTTGACATAGGGTTTATCGAGTTTGAGTTTGCCTTTGCCAAGGGGAAAGTACTTTTTGAGGTTTTTGACCTCGAGAATTTTTTCTTTTTCTTCGGCCATTATTTGCTTTCTCCCTTCTTAAAGGATGGTCGAACCGTTTTGCCTTGTCCATCGTACAAGAAACAAGCAACGGTGTGCCCATTGCCCACATCGATGACAGGCGGTTGCGCTTCCAAACATTCTTTTTTGCACTTGGTGCAGCGATCGGCAAAGTAGCAGCCTTCGGGTAAATACAAGGGGTTAGGAACCGAACCTTCAATGACATTGAGGCGAGTTCCTTCTTGCGCAAGTGAAGGCATCGAACTCATCAATCCCGTGGTATAGGGATGTTTGGGGTTTTTGAAAAGTTCGTCGACGGGCGCACTTTCTACGACTTTGCCCGCATACATGACATTGACCCAATCGGCCACTTGAGCGACGACCCCAAGGTCGTGGGTGATCAACATGATAGAGGTTCCCGTTTCCTCTTTCAACTGATTCATCAATTGCAAAATTTGCGCTTGAATCGTGACATCCAAGGCAGTAGTGGGCTCATCGGCAATGAGCAATTTAGGATTGCAAGATAAGGCCATAGCGATCATAACCCGTTGGCACATCCCACCAGAAAGTTGGAAGGGATAGTTATTGAGGACTTGATCCGGACGAGAGATGCCGACTTGTTTTAACAACTGAATGGTGCGTTCGCGACATTCCTCAGGCGAAGCGTTTTCGTGAATGCGAATGTTTTCGGCAATTTGATCCCCCACGGTATAAACCGGATTTAAAGCCGTCATCGGCTCTTGGAAGATCATCGAAATTTCATTGCCCCGCACTTTGCGAATGGTCGCATCATCGGCTTTGGACAAATCGACGTTGTAGCCATTGCCGGTGTAGACGATTTTGGAATCGGGCATGATTTCACCCGGTTTAGCGACTAAGCCCAAAATGGACATCGCCGTAACGGATTTGCCACATCCCGATTCGCCGACAATCGCTAAGGTTTCGCGTTCGCGCATGCGAAAGGTGTTGCCATCGACCGCTCGCGAATCGCCTTTTTTGGTATGAAAGTAAATTTTTAGGTTTTCAACATCCAAGATGGTTTGTTTTTCATCGGTAGGATTGATGGTTTGTTTGTTTTCTTCCATAACATCCTCCTATTGAATTTCTTTTGGGTCAAAGGCATCGCGCAAGCCTTCGCCAATTAAGTTAATGGATACAACCGTCAAAAGACACATCACACCAGCAGGAGCCCATTGCC
>CAYMGC010000006.1:0-31997 GCA_964389885.1 uncultured Erysipelotrichaceae bacterium
TTAAACGGGTTTTCTTACTTATTTTTCAAACTGTTCTCTAATTTTCTATATTCTTTTATTCTAATCCCTCTACCTGAATAATTCATACCTTCTTTGTGAAAAGAAATAGAGGAACATTTTTTCCCTACCTGTACTAGAACTATGTTTTTTTTAAGCTTACTATGGATTTTTTGTAACGTATTTCTTTAGATGTTTAGACGTTTTAACACGATGAAAAGACTGGTTTTCTAAGCGAGTATTTAAAAGTATTTGGTTTTACGTGATTAAACTTCGGGCTTTATGAAGATAAGGCCTCAAAATATCCCTGTAAAGATAATCGTCGATGAAAAGAGGGACTTAGCCGTGGGATATCAAAATATCCCTTAGTGAAAAATACGCTATTAGTTATATGAGTTAAGAAAAAGTGCCGGTATTTCTAAAGTTTTGAGCGGTTTTTCCATCAAGTAAGATTTTTAGCAGTAAGGTGAAAGCACGAATAAAAATTCGTAGAAAGAGAGAAAATTATGCTTCAATGCAAACACATCGTCAAAGAGTATTACGCCGGCGATCAAATCATTAAAGCGGTCAACGATGTCTCGGTCACCTTTCGAGATAACGAATTTGTCTCGATTCTTGGACCTTCTGGTGGTGGAAAAACGACTTTATTAAACATCATTGGCGGTTTGGACCAGTATACGAGTGGCGATTTAATTATCAACGGAAAAAGTACCAAACAATATACGGATAAAGATTGGGATACTTATCGCAACCATTGCATCGGATTTGTATTTCAAAGCTACAATCTGATCATGCACCAAACGGTATTAAGAAACGTAGAACTCGCTTTAACTCTTTCAGGAGTGCCTAAACAAGAGCGCAAAGAAAGAGCCATTGCAGCTTTAGAAAAGGTCGGTTTAAAGGATCAAATTTACAAAAAGCCAACCCAAATGTCGGGTGGACAAATGCAGCGCGTGGCGATTGCTCGGGCGCTTGTTAACGATCCAGAAATCGTATTGGCTGATGAGCCTACTGGCGCTTTGGATTCGGATACATCCGTACAAATTATGGAGCTGTTGAAGGAAATTGCCAAAGATCGTTTGGTCATCATGGTAACCCATAATCCCGAACTGGCCAATCAATACTCCACACGGATTGTTCGCTTGCGCGATGGAAAGATGGTTTCCGATTCCAATCCTGTGCAAGAAAGTGAAGTGGAAAAAATGCAAGGCGAATTGCGCAAACCCAGTATGTCCTGGGCGACAGCACTTTCGCTTTCTTTCAATAACCTGCTTACCAAAAAAGCCCGCACGTTTTTAACCGCTTTTGCCGGATCCATTGGCATTATTGGCATTGGCTTAATTATGTCTTTATCCAATGGAATGCAGGATTATATCACGCGCGTTCAAAACGATACGATGGCTGATTATCCCATTGAACTCAAAGACAACACGATGGATATGTCCGTTATGATGAGTGCCATGATGGATATGGCGGATGATCAAAAAGCCGAGGAAATAAGTGATGGAAAGATTTCCACAGCCAAAATGGTCGAATCCATTCTCAACTCCATTTCTAACTCCAAAAATAATAACTTAGCCGCTTTTAAACGCTATTTGGAGTCCGATGAGGGTGAACCATTCCGGCAAAAGGCTAAAGCCATTGAATATGCCTATCCTATGAATATGAACGTGTACAACGAAACATCACAATATGGGGTAGTACGCATTGCTCCCAATAGTTTAATGGATAAATTGGGCCTTTCCTCCGCTGGACAAATTCAACAAGTAATGGGAGTGAGTACCCCGATGAATCAAGAGGTTTGGATTCAAATGCCCGATTCCCAAACTTTACGGGAAGAAAATTATCAACTCGTAGATGGTCAATGGCCAAGCAATGAAAACGAAATTCTTTTAGCCGTAAACTCTCGCAATCAAATTACCGACTTTGCCCTTTATTCGTTAGGATTGCTTGATCAAGATGCTTTGATGAAAAACTATCAAAAGGTCTTGGATGGCGAAACGGAAAAATTGGAAGTGGAAGCGACCAAGGATTATACCAATGATGATTTTTTAGGGATGGAACTGCAAGTCCTTCCCAACAGCGCCCTTTATCAAAAAGTCAATTCCCTTTGGATTGACCAAAGCGATGATGAAACCTTCGTCAAAAATACGCTTAAAGACCAAGCCAAAACGGTCAAGATTGTGGGCATTGTAAAACCAAAGGAAAAAACGGTAAGCTCCTCTTCGCTTGGTGGGGTGCTTTACGATTCTTCATTGCGCAATTGGTGTTCAGATCAAGCTAAGGCGAGTGAAATCGTCAAAGATCAAATCGCCCATCCGGACATCAATGTCTTTACCGGAAAAGAATTTTCCAATGGAGAACGCTTTTCCATGGAGACCTTGTCGCCGGAACAAATGATGCAGATGCAAAGCATGTCCCAAGATGAAATTCTCAACTACATCACGACCTACAATAACAACATCAATGCCTCTTACGATTCCAACCTCTCCACGCTTGGCGTCATTGAACTCGATGAACCATCCACGATTAAGCTTTATGCCTCGAGCTTTGAAGACAAAGAAGCTTTAGATGATCTCATTACGGATTACAACAATTTACAAGAAGAACAAGACAAACCCGCCAACATTTTGACTTATTCGGATACGGTTGGAGTGATGCTTTCCGGCGTTCAAACGGTCATCAATATGATCTCCTATGTTTTAATGGGCTTTGTTTCAGTATCTTTGATTGTTTCTTCGATTATGATTGGCATTATTACCTATATCTCGGTTTTAGAGCGCATCAAAGAAATCGGTATTTTACGAGCCATGGGGGCCTCAAAAAGAGACATTCGCAATGTCTTCAACGCCGAAACGTTCATTATTGGTTTGGCTTCAGGACTGTTGGGGGTAGGCTTAACCGTCTTGTTAGACCTTCCTATTTCCGCCATCATTCAAAATATGACAGGTGTAGCCAATATTGCGGTTTTACCTTGGAATGGGGCGATCTTACTTATCGTCATCAACTTGGTGTTGACAATGATTGCTGGTTTAATTCCGGCCTCCATTGCCTCTCGAAAAAATCCAGTTGAAGCTTTACGAACGGAATAATCATTTTTGCTCAACATCCTTCGATGTTGGGCTTTTTTGGTTGGTTGTCTTTCCAATCTGTCATTTTTGAAACTAGAGAACAGCAAGAAGGCTCTTACCATACTAAAATGAATACACCATGAAAGGAGAAAAAATGTATGGATAAAATTCTTCCAGATTTAATGAAATTTCTAGAAACCGTCTGGATTCCAATCGTGGAGATTGGGGGCGGCTTATTGCTTGGTCCTTGGGTAAAAAAGCTCATTTGGAAAATGGCCTTACGCTCTCAAGATAAGGGGGTGATTACGTTTCTTGGCTCCGCTGCCAACATTATCATTATTGCGATGTCTTTAATATTAGCGGCCGAAGCTTTGGGTATTCGTATGAATAGTGTGGTGTCTTTATTGTCAGCTCTAGGTCTAGGCATTGCGCTTGCTTTAAAAGGCAATATGGCCAATGTAGCTGGCGGCATTCAAATTTTGATTACCAAACCATTTAAAGTTGGAGACTATGTGCGTATTGCCCCCCACAAAGGGGTGGTGACAGCCATTGAAATTATGTTTGTCACCATTCGCACCGACAATGGTAAAGAAGTCATTATTCCCAACTCCTCTATCATTGAAGACATGGTGATTAACTATTCTCGTTTGCCTCATATTCGTTTACGTGCGCCTTTTTCCGTGCCTATTGGAGAAAATTATGCGCAACTTAAAGAAGAAGTTTTACGGTTAATGAAGGAAAATCCTTACTTTGTCAAAGGGGAACCTTTTTATGTCACGATGAATGGCATTACAAGTTCGGCCGTGGAAATGGAAGTCATTGGGCAAGTCATGGTCAATGACTTAGAGCCTTGTAAACACTGGATTTATGAAGTCATTGCAACTCAAATGGAAGTCTTCAATACGTATGATCCAGATCAAGAAAATATTTTGATCTTGCCACAAAATAGTGCTTCCACCAATTCTTCCCCCAATACGCCACTTCCCTTGCCTGGGGCTTTGCCCTCGACTACAGAAGGCATTCCCATTCAATCCAATTCAACCGCAACCCCTCTTGGTCCATTGGATGATAAGTTGGCCCAACAACTGAGAAATTTGACTGAGCCTTCGGCTCTAAATTCTGTAGAGAAGGATATCAAGTCCAAATTTTTTGATCATCTTCTCAATAAAGTGGACGATGGAACGGCCACATCTCAATCAGAAAATGCTTCCATAACCCCTTCTGTCACTCAACCATCTGGCTCTAAGCCTAGCGTCACAAGTGAAACGGCTTCTTTGGACGAATTAAAGACGTCTCAAGTTCAAACTCCTTCTTCAAAAGATTCGAGTGAACCAAAAGAAAATCATATGGAAACGGCCAAAGCCGCCGCCCATCAAGCGCTGGAAACCATTTCGTCGAGTGTAAAATCGTTAAACGAAGAGGAAGATGAATCCTTAGCGTCCGCTACAGCTTAAAAGAAAAAGGTCTGAACGAATATAAGTCATTCGTTACAGACCTTTTTTATTGACTTAGGTAATTCACTTTGATCAATTGACGATACCCTAAAGCTGGAGAATTAATGGTAATGGTTACGCAATTTTTTTGTTTAGCCGAAAAATCGGGAATAGCATCCTTAGCTTCAAATAAGATATCGGCTTTGAGTTCTTGTTCGGGAGCTAAGTAAAACACTTGATATCCCAGGGTTTCGGCCCGAATTTGTTCCGTTTTGGCTTCGAGACCTTTTTGTGAAAAATCTTGTTTTTCAATTTCTGCTTGTGACATCGTCTTCAACTGGTTTCCATTGGCTAAAGCGGATACTTTAAAGCCATCGATATCGCAAATAGGCGATAAAAAAGGAATGACCAGACGCGACTTGGTTTTATTGCGATAAATAATTTTAAGCCCTTCCACACTCGAATTGCCATCTTTGTACTTGTAGGCTAAATTCGTGGCATCCACTTCAAATTCATAGTATTGGTCGGTATAAACGGTAAATTTCTTTTCGTCCGAATTGGCAATCCCATCGTCTTCAATCGTGCGAATCTTAACCGAATCAAAGGGAATAAAAGAATCTTTCGCTTTTACATATAACCCTATGTTTTTATCCGCGGTATTGGGTACGCCAATGTAGCCATATACATAGGTTGTCATCCCTTTTCGTACATCATTGGTGATAATGGTCTTGTATTGATCAATGGGATTGATAGGATGATACTCTCCATGATCGGGTACACAAAGTTGATAGTTTAAATTGCTTGTGTGATAGGTTTTATCCGAGGTATTTTCAATACTTGCTAAAAAGTAAAAATACACCGTGTTAACTTTGGTGTTGCTCACTTCTAAAACATCAACCAAGGAAAAATTGACTCCATCTGCGACTTCAATAGAAGACGGTTTAGGAGAACACCCTACTAAATTGAGGCCTAACACGAAGCATAAAAAAAGACTGAATAGTTTTTTCATGTAAAGTTCCTTAATTTGTATTGTAAGCAAAGGCTCGTAAGGGAACAACTGTCTCAATCTTTCATTGAGGTTAAACAACCAAAAAAATTCCTCTTATGAACACTTTTCCCATTTTGAACCAAAGTTCTTCAAAAAGGCCGATTTTTAGCCACTTTTGTGCTTCACTATTCAAAAGAGATAGATTGGTTTTAACTTACTTTTGAAAGAAAGTCAAAAAAGAACTTGGCTTCTCTTCTTAAAAGCAATCTCGCCTTATAAAGGGGACTTTATGAAAGAACTTGAAAAAATGCTGGCTGGACAATGGTATGATGGCAATTATTGCGAGGATCTTCTCGTTTTGCGCCAAGAAGCCGAACAACTTTGTTGGCAATACAATCAATGCAATCCAGTCGATTCCACTCAAAAAGCAGCCATTTTAGCCAAGTTATTACCTCATGCCGCTAAGGATGTCATTATTTTACAAAACTTTTATACCGATTATGGTTGGAATTGCTACATTGGTGAAGCTTGCTTTTTTAACCATGGAGCTTACTTAATGGATGGAGCCAAAATTACCATTGGCGATCATTGTTTCTTTGGACCCAACTGTGGTTTTTATACGGCCTCGCATCCCTTACAAGTGAAGGCGCGCAATGCTGGGTATGAAAAAGCGCTACCGATTACCATTGGCAACAACGTCTGGTTTGGAGGAAATGTTATCGTATTGCCAGGCGTTCATATTGGCGACAATTGCGTCATTGGTGCGGGAAGTGTGGTCACTAAGGACATTCCCGCGAATTATTTGGCCCTAGGCAATCCTTGTCGGCCCATCCGCCTTATTAAAGAAGATAAAAAGGCTTTAGAAGCCATTATGTCCGAGGCGAAAAGTTAGACTACAATAAATTCATGCCATCCTCTCAAACGATTTTAGACAATTTAGTCAATTACCAAGCTCCCCGCTGGGATTCCTTTCCCGAAATTCATTTGTACATGGATCAAGTAGTGGAAATTTTAAACCAGTGGCTAGCGCCTCTTTATTTTGATCAAGACAAGCCTTGTATTACGCCAAGTATGATTAACAACTACGTAAAAAACTCGATTGTAAAACCACCTCAAAAGAAAAAGTATAAAGCCTATCATTTGGCCTTCTTGTATGTCGTTATGGTGTTGAAACAAAGCTTTTCGCTGCAAGAAATTTCAGCTTTTATCACCATCTATTCCTCAATGGAGTCCAATCAACAAATTCAAGAGGACTTCAACCGCTTTGCGAGTGTTTTTGAGGAAATCTTACATCAGGTGTTTCGCCAAGAAGAAGTCCATGATGAATTTTTCAAAAACCCAACGTGGGAAAAAGCTTTGATGGTGGATGTTTTGCAAGCGGTGTGTTGTAAATTGTATGGCGTTTACCAAATTCAAGCCTTTAAGCAAGGTCAACTTCAAAGCAGTCGCCAAAAAAATGAACTCCCATAAAAAAAGAGGCTGTTAAATTATTTTCGATTGAAAATCGAGAATAATTTACAGCTCCTTTTTTTCTTCTATAAAGAGGTTCCAAAATCAGCCACTAAGACTTGCCCGGTCAAAGCGCTGGCATCATCGCTCGCTAAAAAAAGAGCAATATTCGCAATATCCGTAGGATTGGCTACTGGAGCTGAAAAGTCTAAATGATTGCGCATAGCTTGAATCATTTCCAAATTTAAATTGTGCAAATCTTGGCTTACGGTCATCGGAGTAGCTGTATTGCCTGGACAAATGACATTGGCGCGAATGTTGGTTCCCGTAAAACGAAAGGCGATGTGTTTTGTTAAAGCAATGATGCCTCCATTGGCTGAGGCAAAAACAGAAGCCCCTGCTCCCGTTTGGCCAGATAAAGAAGCAATGTTGACAATCGCTCCACGTTCCGTGTCTTTCATAACTTTCAGCACTTCGCGGCAAACAAATAAAGTGCCTTTTAGATTGATGTCAATAATATCATCAATATCATCGTCCAAGGCTTCATAGATGGGACGCAAGCCACTTTCTAAAATCCCAGCGCAATTGACCAAAATATCAATTTGGCCAAATTCATGGATCGTTTGGCCTACAAGACGTTTCACATCATCGGGATTGGCAATATCACAGCGAATGGCTAAAACCTCGCCTCCAGCTTGAGCCAGATCTTTGGCCATTTTTTCGAGCCGCTCTTTATGACGGGCTGCAATGACAATTTTTGCGCCTTCTTCTGCAAACAATTGGGCCGTTTCCGCTCCGATTCCTGAGCTTCCTCCCGTAATAATGGCTACTTTATCCGCTAAACGATTCATAATAAACTTCCTTTCTTATGCCCAAAAATTCGGCCAACTTTATTGTACGTGGGCTAACCTGTTGAAAACACCAATTCCTTCTCTAAGAAGCCAATTCGCTTAATTTGAATCGTTCTAAAAGAGCTTGACGAGCAGGTTTTTCCCAAGGGTTATCGATTGGAGCGAGCCAATCGTATTGGAAATCTGGATAGCGTTTTTGAAGCGCTTTGGTCAAAACAAAATCAGCCAATTCTCCATTTTTGGGCAGTAAAGGGCCATGTAAATAGGTTCCTAAAATATGGCCATCATAATAGCCTTCATAGCCAGCTCCAAAGGCATTGCCAAAACCATGTACGACTTTTCCCAAAGGATGAAGAACATTTTGGGTTTGACCTCCATGATTTTCAAAGCCAACTAAGCGCAACACTTTCCCATCCAAGTTCGCATCCACCACCACATTCCCAATGCACCGAGACTTTTGTTCTCCAGTCGTGGTGTAGTATTCTCCAAATTGCAAACCCTTGACTTGATGGTGATCTGCGGTTTCGTAATATTGGCCAAACAATTGATAGCCCCCACAAATTAAAAGAAAAAATGTATTTTCTTCTAGGGCTTTTTGGATATTTTTCTTGCGACTTAAAAGATCGGGAATAAGCACTTCTTGTTCTTTATCGGCTCCACCTCCAATAAACACCAAATCAAAGGTGGACAAATCGATGGGTTGACCAATTCCAACCGTAGTGACTTGAAAATCAATGTTTCGCTCTTGCGCCCGCTTAGCAAGAGTCATGATATTCCCCTTGTCTCCATAAAGATCCATAATGTCGTGATACATCCAAGCGGTTTTTATAAAATACTTTGCTGCCCCATTGGGCTTTTGTTTAACATTTTCCATTTTGGTATCCTTCGATTTAACACAAAGATCTTTTTTCGTTTAGAAAGGCGAAGATCTAGGATTTGATCTTTTGAATGGCTTTTCGACTAGGAAGCAAGGCCGTATAGGTCGCTACTACATAAACCGTATCGGCTTGATCCAAACCTTTTTGAATCGCCTGTTCCAAATTGGCATCAATTTCCATTGTTCCTTGATAGCCTCCATAAAACATCCGCAAAGCCATATCTCCAGCGCGGGTACCCGTACAGATAACGGCTTGGGTTTGATCATTCATAAATTTTTCAAATTGGGTGTCATAAATCCAAGACACATCGGTTCCATCTTGTTCATGGTCATTTAAAACAATCACAATGGCCTTTTTTGAGTCATCTTTTTCAATGACTTTCATGACCTCATTGGCACCCGTTGGATTTTTGATTAAATTTAAAATGATTGTTTTCCCGTTTTTTTCAAAGCGTTCATTGCGTCCCGCAGGATGTGGAGCATCCGCTAACATTTTGGCAAAGAAGGGTTCAATTTGATCAAATGTACTCAATGTGCCTAAAACGGCCGCATAGTTGTACATGGAATACATTCCTTCATACGGTCCTTTATAGGTTTGCCCTTTATAGCGAAAGGTTTGGTCCTCTAAATTGACCTCTTGTAGTTCTACGTCCAAAGGTGGGGTTTGAAAGCCACAATTTGGACAATGAAATTTGCCAATATGGGAATATTGATAATAATCGTATTCAAGACGCGTCTGACACACAGGACAAAATTTTCCTTCACTTGCTTCTTTCGCTTGATGAAAGGAATATTGATTTTCTTCAATTCCATAATAAATAGCCTGCGCTTTTGGGGCTTTTAAAGCCAAGCGCACGGTGTTGGGATCATTGCCATTGAGTACAAGCAATCCTTGATAATTGGGTAGGACATTTTCAATGGTTTCAATCAATTGTTCCATTTCACGCGCTCGATCGAGCTGATCGCGAAAGAAGTTGTTAACAACCAAGGCATGGACGGGTAAATACGGCAACACATGACGAATGTTGAGTTCGTCCACTTCAAGAACAATTACATTTCCATCTACTTCCCCTTTGGCGTTGGCATTTTGTAACAACACGGAGGCAATTCCCGCTTTTAAATTGTCTCCTTTGCGATTGGATACCACTTTTAATCCGGCCTTTTCAAAGGTACTTGCAATCATATTGGCCGTACTGGTTTTACCATTGGTTCCGGTTACTAAAATAATAATTCCGTTAAAGCGAAGGGAAGAAAGGGTATTGGGATCTAATTTAAGAGCGATCGTCCCCGGCAGCGATCCTCCTCGTCCTGCTAAGGATAGCACTCGGGCGGCACTTTTGGCCGCAAGAATCGAAACTTTGCTCATATTCCTCCAAGGCCTACTGAGCTCAATCGTTTCTCAGTTATACTTTTGGGCCATTCTTTGAATGAATCTCAATTTATCATAGTTTGACGCAATTCGGCTTTTTTTGGAACAAATGGTGCTTGATGGTCTTGTTTCCTTTTTTATTTGGTTCTATTTTGAGATTTCTTTGATGGCCTCAAAAAGAGTAAAAATTTCGTTTTTCCTTTTGTATCGTAAAATAGATAGGAAAAATCTTGAGAATCTTTTGAAAAGAACTGTGTATTATTAAGAGATTGATAAAGGAAGCTTTTGAGACCATATACTCATGTTTTTACGAGAAGAAGGGAAGTATAAAATCATTATGGAGCCAAAATACAAGGCAATCTATAGTTACACCAAAGAAAAAATTTTAAAGGGAGAGTACCCAGTTGGCCAAGCCATTCCCGATGAGTTGAGTGTTTGTGCCCAATTTCATTGTTCTCGCATGACGGTTAAAAAAGCCTATGATATGTTGGCCTCCGAAGGGTTTATTTATCGTCGTCAAGGTCAAGGAAGCTTTGTTTTACCCAGAGGAGGCTTCCCTGTTCCCCCAGAAAACATTGTGGAACGTGGGTTTCGTGGGTTTTCTCGTGCTTTTCCAAATATTCCTATCCATACTAAAGTTTTGCGTTTTGACTTGATTTTTGCGAATGAAAAAATTGCTCAACATCTTAACATTTCTCCTCAAGAAGCCGTTTATGATATTGAGCGAGTACGATATGCCTATGATCGACCTTATTGTTTAGAACACACTTATATGCCAGTATCTTTGATCCCAGGAATTACGGAAGAGATTTTGCATCGCTCTGTCTATAACCACATTGAGCATACCCTTAATATGCATATCGATGCCGCCCATCGCATTTCGAGTGCGGCACGGTCTACGGAAAAAGATCAAAAAGAGTTATGGTTAAAAGATGTAGAACCTGTTTTAGTGGTAGAACAGGTGGTCTATTTGGACAATGGTAAACCCTTTGAATATTCCATTACGCATCATCGTTATGATCTTTATCAAATTTGTGACTATATAACGCGAGATGCGAAGGATGAGCAGTAAATCAAACAAAAACACACCAAATTTGGTGTGTTTTTGTTTGATTTACTGCTTTCTTATAGAGATACCTTTCCAAGTTGAGGATTAGCAGACCTTATAATCTCCAGCTCTTTATTCCTTGCTTTTAATTATTGGCTTTCTTTCTTGATCGCAGATGAAAGACTTCGCGCATGGTTTCAAGAACACGATGCGTTTTGGATGATTTGGAAAATCGTTTTGTAATCCAAGTCTCCTCTAGAGCTTGAGATTCTTGAGTAGAGCGGGTAGAAGAGGTTAAGCGACGCAATACTTTCGGTTGAGACGCATCAAGACTTTTAATACGTCCCCTATTGGGGGGACTGGAAGCCTGCTCCAAGGGAATAGGCGGAATCGTTGCATTGGGCAAAGAAACCACTTCTTTTTTCTCCACGACTTGGATGGCTTGGGATTTGTTTTGTTTCTTTTTTTCTCGAATCTTTCTCGAAACTTTCTTTTGAAAAGACAACAAGTCATACCAGTTTTGTTGGTTTTTCTTAAGAGTTTGAATTCCCTTTTCTAAAACTTGAAGAGCATCATAATTTAAGTTAAATTGCTCATAAATTTTAGCCAGACGTAAGTAGACATACGAATTGGGCCAGTGTTTAGCCACCGCCAATTCATAGTAGAAAATGGCTCCTTCATAATCCTTATACCCATAAGCTTCATCGCCTAACTTTTTAGCCGCCTCCATCGAAATTTTCGTAGACGGATGTTGTTTGGCAATTTGGCGTTTGGCTTGTTTAGAAAATGTTCGAATTTGTGAGGTGGACATTTTATGTCGCGACGGTTTAAGACGAGTTTTACGAATCGGTTTAATATACGGCGTAATATCCATGTTTGATTTATCGTGCATATAGCGAATAATTTCATAACAGGCATTGACGTCGCTTTCCGGATTATGATGGTCTAGTTCAATTCCAAGCGTTGTAGCAATGTTGCAAAGCTTTAAATCCCCTTTTTTTTGAGTGCCCTTATAGTAAAACTGTTCCATAACATCCATGGTGTCTAAACTTTCAGTGGCATGAATTTCGGTATGAAAGCGCGCTAAATCTTTATTTAAGACACTCACATCACTCATAACATTATGGGCCACAATGATATAAGGTTGTTCAAAATACGCACCATAATCCTGCCAAAATTCCTTAAGAGTGCGCGCATCTTTGACATCCTCACGACGAATGTGATGAATTCGAATGTTATTGGGTGAAAAAAATGTTTTGGGATTGATGTATTCGGTTACACGTACTACTTCTTGGCCATCTTCAATCACGATCATGGAGATGGCACAAATACAATCGTTATATAGATTGGGTATTTCAACGTCTACAAATGTATATTTCCCTGGATAAGGAAAATCGGCCATGAATCCACCTTCCCCTCTTTTATTTAAAGCCAGAACACCTTCCTAAAATAAGTTTTAAATATGAATTAAGATGATTTCTTTTTTATTACGCTTTTATTTTATTTTTGGGACATGGTGTTCTCTTTATCATCTACTTGAGGAAAAAAAAGAAAAACTAAAATGCCCGAAAAGCTTATTGATCCTTTTTGACCAACATCCAAGCTTGTTGAAAGGCCTCAAGACTGGCTACTTTAAAGGTCATGATGTTTTTTTTATTTTTTTGAAGTTTTAGCTTATCTGGAAAAAATGCAATTTCTAAATGACTCAAAGGATGCGAAAACGAAAAATCTGGTTCGAGACAAACTAACCGTTGATTGGTTAAATACACCAAATGAGGTTTTGAATTGTAGTAATCCGTACACATTTGGTCGGCCCAAACTAAATACTCTTTTGGGTTTAAAGGAAAGTTGGGATCAAGACTTTCTTTTTTGGGAATGGCTTGAGTGGCCAGCGCTTCTTTGGCTTGGCTACTTAAAATGGAGCGCAAGTGAGGCTCTTTGGCTACTTTCTTTTTTGGGTGAAAGGACATGAGATAAACTATCAATAAAGCACAAAAGCCGAACGTCCAGCCAATCCAAATGGACTGTCCTTCCAAAAAGCATAAAATCGCAAAGCCTCCACAAAGCACTAAGCCACTCCCCAAACAGGTTTTTAAAATTGATTGATTCATAGGCCACATTTTAACAGTTTTGTATAAAGAAAAAACCGCTGATTAGCGGTTACGAATAAGAAAGAGATGATTAAATGGATTGCTTGAGACCAAGCAAGCTTTCAGCATAGTCTTGAAACGTGGAGGCCAAATCAAAGTCTCCTTTTGCGCTAGCCCAACTCAAACAAAGCCCTTCGTTGATATCCATTAAAATGGTCGCTAATTTATGGGGATGAATCAGAGAAGAAATAAATCTCTTTTCTTGAAGTTTTTCTAAACACTCTTCGATGAGACGAACTTGAGGGTTTTGAAAGCAAGATAAATAATCGGGATCAAAAAGAGTATATCCTCGATAGGCCCCATATAACTCAGGCCCCATTTCCAAGGCAATGCGATGCAAAGTCCAAAACAGACTCGTTAAAGCGGCCTCTGGTCGGTCTTGATCTAAAAAGTCATAGAGTTTAGGTAAACAATCGAGAGCTTCTTGTTGGTAATAATAAGACAATAAAAGCTCTTTTTTGGAAACGTATTTGTAGAGTGTGGGCTTGGAAATATTGAGCTTTTTACAAATATCCTCAACCGAAACCTTTTCAAAACCAAACTGGGTAAAAAGATCCATAGCAACTCGAACGATATCCTGTCGCTTTTTTTCAGAGTTCATATCGTTTTAACCTTTTTCTCTAAAAGAAAATCAATAGTATACTACGAAACAATTTAGTGTTTATTTTTCGATTTGAAAGAAGCTGGAGAACAATTAATGGAAAAAGAAGACCTTGGATTGAGGTTGACCTCTAAAGAATTTCGCTCCAAAGTTTTTTGCGGATCGGCCCATAAAATCGCTGCAATATTGGGGTATAGATGGATTTCACTATCTCTTTCCATAGCATATTGAAAACTACATCCTAATAAATAAGCTTGAATCAGTTGAACCAATTCTCTTGGATCATCTTGGTTTAAAATTACACCATTTTGTTGGCCCACTTCGATGAGATGGACGAAATAAGCTTTCCAATTTTCGATTAAAGGAAGATCAAAAACGGGTTTTTTTAAATGTTCTTTAAGAAGATCTCGAAAAAGTTCTGGACCATGACATACCATAGCTTGTTCCATTCGGTCTACTAAAGTAGCCAAAGTGGCCAAAACATTTGTTTCATCCACTACAGGAAGCTCAAGCAACTTATCGACGGAATAGGCTTGAAGCAGTAAAGCACGCTTTGTTAATTTCTTAGCATAAAAGGTCGGCTTAGAAATGCCGACAGCTGTACAAATTTCATCGATAGTGACAGCCTCATATCCTTTTTGACGAAACAGCTTCTGCGATTTCTCAAAAATTTCGTCTTGAACCGTTTTTTGTTTCATCGTAATAGCGGATAGGATCCTCACCACTTGCCCCATGAGAGGAAAATCCGTTGTCTCCCTTCTGTAATGTATCTAGCATGAAATGCCTCTACTATTTTCTTGTCCCAAGTATACCACGATCCCATAAATTATTCCTTTATCTTTTTCGGAACGATAGAAAACGACACTTATCTACTTCAATCGTACAAGTTAACTTCAGTAAACATCAAAAAAACTTTTTTTAAAATAAGAATTTTAAAGCGATTTTTGTACAAAATTAGAGAAAATCACTCGTGAAAACACGACATCGCTTTAATTTGAAAGATTAAAATAGCGACCCAGGATTGGATCGCTTGAAACTATTTTTTAAAATTAGAGTGTTTTTCTAAAACTATAAAACGAAAAGACAACTAAGCAGCTTTGGCTGGAAGATGCTCTAAATCGTCCATAACGTCTTTGGCAAATTGGTCAAATAAGAGATTGCATTGTTCTTGTTGACGAAGGGTCCAGGTGTCGTATTGGTTCACATTGCGCAATAAATCAAGCATCGGCAATACTTGATAAATCTTGGTATTGGCTTGTTGTTTGAATTGCTCCAATTCAGCGGGATCATAAAAATTGGTCCGTTCTTGACAATGGGGGCATTCAAAGTAAGCCATATTTTCTACCACCCCAAGAACAGGCATTTTCATTTTTTCACACATGCGGATGGCTTTGGTGACAATCATCGAAACCATCGGCTGCACGGTGGACACCATAACGACACCATTCACCGGAAAATCTTGTAAGATCGTAAGCGCTACATCACCTGTTCCAGGAGGCATATCGATCAAAAGAACATCCAAATCGCCCCAAATCACTTCTCCATAAAATTGTTTCAACACATTGGTAACAATGGGACCCCGCCAAATAACTGGCTCGTTTTCATCTTGTAACAAATAATTAAGCGACATCATTTTGATGCCCTCTTCACTTTGAATGGGATAAACAAATTGTCGCGCATCGGCATACGCTTGTTCGTGTTCTAAAGCCATTAAACGGGGAATGGAGGGACCTGTAATATCTGCATCCAAAATGCCAACGCTTAAACCCATCCGTTGCATCGCTTTGGCTAACATAACCGTTACGGTACTTTTTCCAACTCCACCCTTTCCCGACATCACAGCCACAATGTGCTTGATATGGGTTTCTGGTGTTGTTTTTACCCCACAAGACGCGGGATTTTTCGAACAAGAGCCTTTGCTTGGGCATCCTTCACAACTCATATTTTTATTTTGACTTGCCTGTATTCATCCTTTTCTTTTCTGTGGCAAGCCATTCCTTTCTAAGGTTTAGAAAAGAAAAGGGGATAAAACCAAAATTCGTCAAAAAAAGAAGCCTTTATCCTCTTTGGCTTCTTTTTTATAAACTTTACTGGCGAAAAAGCGGCGGTAAAATCTTTGGTTCACAGCGGCCCTCTTTAATGGCTTCTATTAAAAAGGCTTTGGCCTCGTTATCTCGCTGATCATACACAATTTGAAGCCGAGAGACCCCAAAGCCAAAATCGTGCAACACGCCAAGACTTTCCACCAAGCGATTGGGTCGGTGAACAAAAAAGAAACGACCATAAGAGCGCAATAAACGAGAGGCTTCTTGTATCATAACGCGCAAGTCAAGATTTTGTTCAAAACGAGCGAGCTGTCGTAAAGAAAGCGTCTCTTCATGCCGACTTGATTCTAGAGCAAAGTAGGGCGGATTACAAAGGACCACATCAAAAGGTCCTTCATTTGGCTTCAAATCGCCATAAATAAGCGGTTTAAAATCCGTGAGGCCTTGACTTTTCTCTTGATTTTCTTCCTTTTTTTCGGATGGCTTTTCTTTAAGATCATAGGCTTGAATGGGTCCTTGAAACACCTGCCACGAAATGTCTGGGGGCACGAGTCTTTGCATATTTAAAGCAGCCAGCTTAGCTGGTTCCTTTAAAATTTCTACTCCACAAAGAAAGCTAGGAGAATAGCGCGAAAGATAGGCCAAAATGGCTCCATTGTTGGTCCCAATTTCCAACACCCGCGCTCCAGGACGAAAGTGAATAAATTGGGCTAAGGCCGCTGAATCCGCATTGAAGCAAAATTGTTTAGGCTGCTGAAACACTAAAAAAGAAGGCTCTAAAAAGTAATCCAAGCGTAAGCCTTTTGGATTTAAATCCAATTGATGAAGTAAATCTTGAACAGATGCTTTGGCAAGCGTTTCTTGGGCTAGGCGTTGGTTTTCTTTCATGATTTTTCCTTTTCCCTTAAGAGAAGTGAGCTTAAATTTTCGGGTTCTTCGTTTTCTTTTTGAACCAACAAATCGCTTAACTTCATCAAATTGGCCCCTTGTTTATTCAAAGAAGCAATGACATCTTCACTCGTCGGCTTGATGCTTTCAAAAAGCGTGGGTTGCAAAACGATTTGTTCTTCATTGACCAAAGAACCAACGCTAATGCCAAGCAAGCGATAGCCCACTGGTTCAAAGTAGCGAGAGGCTAAGGCATAAACGGCTTCGTATAAGACAAAATAATCATTGCTTGGATAGGGTAGGCGCATACTATGAACAGAATTTTGAAAGTGACAATCGCGAAACGTTAAAGAGAGCGTTGAGCCTTGTTGATGTTTTTGCGCCATGGAGTGGGCAAGCTGTCGGGTTAAAATCGCTAGCTGTTCTGTGACTTCCTCAAAAGTCGAAAGATCAACGCTATAGGTGCGAGAATGGGAAAAGGATTTGCGCGTAGTGGAATAAATCAATTCCGCACTGGAATGCCCCGTAATATTTTGTTCCACTTCCAAATACCGATTTTGTAAAATAGCACGAGCCTCTTTGCGATGGGCTTCATCCACTAAGTCTCCAATGGTGTGGATGTTTTTTTCTTTTAAGCGCGGAATGGTCTTTTTGCCAATCCCAAAGCAAGATTCAATGGGCAAAGGATACAGTTTAGTGGGAATATCCCGTTTGCGAAGCACACTGATTCCCATTGGTTTATACATATCCGAAGCCATTTTGGCCAAAAAACGCGTTGGGGCCACTCCAATTGAGCATTTTAAGCCTAAGGTGTCGAGAACTCCGCGTTGAATGGAAACCGCTAAATCCAAGGGGCGAGGAAAATGGGAAATGACTTCACTGACATCCAAAAAGCATTCATCAATCGAAAGCACTTCGAGCTTGCCACTGTATTGGCGTAAATAGGCAAAAAACTGATTGGAGAGTTGACGATAATACTCCATATCCGCAGGAAGAATGACCAGCTCAGGACATAACGATTTGGCTTGTTTGGTGGGCATCGCGGCATGAATTCCATATTCCCGCGCAATGTAATTGCAAGTGGACAACACTCCACGCGCTGTACCCATGCCAATGGCTAATGGTTTATCTTTGAATTCAGGATGACGAATTTCCTCAGCGGAAGCATAAAAGGCGTTGAGATCGATATGGAAGAGAACCTTAGCCATGGCTCTCACCACGGACTCGTTGAGCGAGTTCTTTCATGCTTTCTATTGCGGTTGAATCGGCTATTCCATTGGTCATGATGGCCAATTCTTCATAATGCGCGTCTTGATCGAGACATTGGACTTGGGTTTTGGTCGTCAGTCCATCGGTTTCTTTGCGCACTCGATAATGATCATCCGCCCAAACCGCTACGCTTGGTAAATGGGTGATACAAAGCACTTGATAGGACTGAGCTAGAGTATGCATCTTGGCTCCCATGGCGAGTGCGACCTTTCCAGAAACACCGGTGTCAATTTCATCAAAAATCAGCGTTCCAATGCCATTTTCAGCTTGGAAAACGACTTTTAAGGCGAGCATTAAACGCGCCAGTTCTCCACCACTAGCCGATTGCTTAATGGGTGTCATCGGCTGCCCTGGATTCATACTCGCAATGAATTCAATGGCATCCATTCCATCTTTAGAAGCTGGCTTGCTTTCAAAACGAATATCAAATTGGCAATGCTCCAACATCAAATCCTTGGCATGCCCTTCAATTTGACGTTTCAACTCTGGAATGACTGCTTGCCGCTTGGTGTGTAAGGTGCTGGCTAAATCGCGATACACTTTAGCCGCCTCTTTCCGCTCTTTTTCCAGTTGTTCAAAGAGTTCTTGACGATGCAATACGCGATCCACTTGTTGATTGATGTCCTCATAGGCTTGCATCAACGATTCATAGCTTCCTCCGTATTTACGAAAAAGAGTCTTGATTAAATGTTCACGCTCTTGTAAACGATCAAGTTGAGCCGCTCCATCTCCCGCTCCTTGTTGAAGTCCTTCGACTTGATCAAAGATGTCTTGCATTTCGTAATACAAATTGCGTAACTTACCTCCAAAATCCTCTTTCGTCGGCGTGGCTTCGAGTAGGCGCATCGCTTGATAAAGTGAATCGGAAATCCCTTGGTCTTTTTTCCACATATAGTACGCTTGGGCTAAATTTTCAATGGAAGCTTGAACATCGCTAGCCTCTTGGATTTGTTGACCAAGCTCTTCAAGCTCTCCTGGCTGAACATTGACGCTTTTAATTTCTTCTAATTGACGCGCCAATACGTCCAAATACTCTTCGGAAAGCGTTTCACGCTTGAGTTTGCGCAATTCCTGAACTTGTTGATGTAGGATTTCATAGGCTTGAGCCGTTTGTTGGCGTAAATCTTCGGTTTTGGCAAAGCGATCAAGCAAATCAAGTTGTAAGGCTGGATCGAGCAGGCGAATGGTATCCATTTGGGAATGGACATCGACCATTTTGGAAACCAGTTGAGCGACAAAGCCATTGGTGGTGACGCGTGAATTGAGCAACATGCGGCTTTTTCCGCTTGCCGAAACAATACGCGTTAAAATGATGTCTTCTTCGGGATCAAAGCCATTTTCAGCAAGCATTTCTTGGACTTCTTCGCTTGGATCGCTTAGGACCATTTGAAGCACCGCTTTTTCTTTTCCCTTGCGTACTACGTTTTTAAACGTCCGCCCGCCTGAAATGGCTTCAATGGCATCGATCAAAAGCGATTTGCCAGCGCCCGTTTCACCAGTAATCACCGACATATTGCGGCGAAAATCGATTTGGGCGTTTTCAAACAAGATATAGTCTTGAACCATCAGTTGTTCAATCAACGAGAATCCTCCTTTTGGTGGCATACACTAGGTATTCTTGATTCCCCTTACGCCCTACTACGGGAGAAGGAATCCATTTGGTGGTGATATAAAATTGCCCTAAAAAGCCAAGAACCTTGTCTAAAGCTTCTTTTTCGTATTTCGGATGGCGAATCACGCCTTTTTTATTGAGCGCTTTAGGACCGCATTCAAATTGCGGTTTTACCAACACGACTAAATGCTCTGGAACAAACTGTTTAAAAACGGGCCGCAAAATATCAAGGGCGCTGATAAAGCTTGTATCCATGCACAAAAAAGCGATTGGAGGAGTAAACCAATCCTTTTGAATGGTTTTGGCATTGACTCCTTCCATTTTGACGACTCGCGGATCCGTTTCTAAACTGGAAGCGAGTTGCAAATGGCCGACATCTAAGGCATACACTTTGCTGGCTCCATGTTCCAAGCAACATTGGGTAAAGCCTCCCGTACTCGCTCCAATATCTAAGACACATTGATTCGTTAAATCGATATGAAAATGTTCAATGGCAGCGAGAAGTTTGCCCCCCGCGCGCGAGACATAATCGTGTTCAACGCTGGCGACTTCCACCGTATCCGTCTTTTCGACTTCAAAAGCGGGCTTAGAAATCGTTTTCCCATTGACTTGAACCCGTCCCGCTTTAATGGCATCGGCTGCTCGAGTTCTTGAGCCTAAGGATTCACTCAAATATTGATCAAGACGCATCGAAAACCTCCTTATTCTTTTGAAAAGTGGAGTTGGCCTGATCAGAGGCTTTATCCCGTGTTGAAGTTTGATCGAGGGTTTGAAATAAATCGTGTAGGGTAATGTGCTGTTCTTGGCGCAATTCAAAAATAGACCCCTGATTTACAAAGCCATCCCGTAAGGAAAGTTTGGAGAACGTCGGATTTTTTTGGCCAATATAGGCCGCAATGGTTGTAGAAAGGCCCCCTTGAGCACTATCTGTTTCAAAGACGACAATAGGCAACTCCATCGCCAACAATTCATCGAGCATCGCTGTATCAATGGGCTTAAAAAAGCGGGCGTTGACGACAATCACATGGCGCTCTTCTTGCCAAGCTTGTTTGATAATGCGATCCACGTCTTCGCCATAAGCAATAATGATATGGTCCGTTTTGGTGGGATCGCCTACTACGGTTTTGGTCCAAGAGCCAATGGGCAGGGCTTCTAGCTGAGACAAAACGCGATAATGAACCGTACCCTTAGGATAGCGAATGAAAAAAGGATGTGGACAGGTAAAGCCGGTATAGAGCAAGTTTTGGGCTTCCAAGGCATCTTTGGGTTGACAGACAATTACGTTTGGAATGGTTGATAAAAATGCAATGT
This sequence comes from uncultured Erysipelotrichaceae bacterium, assembly GCA_964389885.1. GTDB lineage: Bacteria > Bacillota_I > Bacilli_A > Erysipelotrichales > Erysipelotrichaceae > Allobaculum. The sequence goes on from CAYMGC010000006.1 coordinate 20,960, forward strand.
CATAAATGCCTTGATGCGTTTCGCCATCCGCTCCAACAAGCCCCGCACGGTCAATTCCAAACACCACGGGTAAATCCATACGCGCCACATCGTGCAACACCTGATCATAACCCCGTTGTAAAAAGGTGCTGTAAATGGACACAAAGGGATGCAAACCACCAGCCGCCATCGCCCCAGCCATTGTAATCGCATGTTCTTCCGCAATGCCCACGTCAAAAAAACGATCAGGGTATTTTTGAGCAAAGGGCAATAGGCCACTGCCGGTGGCCATGGCAGGAGTAATGGCACATAAGCGCTCATCTTGCGCCGCTAAGCGAATTAAGACGCGCGTAATGAGTTGCGACCAGCTAATGGCATCGATTTTTTTAGTCACTTTAAATTCACCACTCGCAATATCAAAAGGAGCTACCCCATGCCAAATGCCAGTGCGATCATCTTGCGCATAGGGATAGCCTTGTCCTTTGGTGGTAATGACATGAACGACAATGGGACCATCGTGTTCTTTGGCGGTTTGAAAGGCTCGAATCATTGCCCCAATATCGTGGCCATCAATGGGACCGATGTAGTCGACATTAAATTGGGTAAAAAGAGGGGCATCAATCACCCGTGCTTTCAAGCGATCGCGCGAAGAGCGGAGAAAATCTAAAATTTCTTTTCCCACATCGCTCGAAGAAAGCGATTCATACAAATCGCGTTTGGTCATCCGATATAAATTGGAAGTTCGTACCCGCGTAATAGAGGATTCAATCCCCCCATGATTGGGGGAAATGGACATTTTGTTGTCATTGAAGACAATGATCATCTTGCGTTTTTGGGCACCTAGATCGTTAAGGGCTTCTAAAGACATCCCATTGGCTAAAGAGCCATCACCGACCACACTGATCACTTCATAATTTTGGCCGGTTAAATCCCGCGCTACCGCAAACCCCAGTCCAGCCGAAATGGCCGTAGAGGAATGCCCCGCTTCCCAAGGATCGTGTTCGCTTTCATTACGCTTTTGAAAGCCAGACAATCCCTTGTATTGGCGTAAAGTGGAAAAAGCTTTGAGACGATTGGTAATGAGTTTATGAGGATAGGATTGATGGCCTACATCGAAAATGATTTTGTCTGTGGGAGAATCAAAGACCGTATGCAAGGCCAAAGTAAGTTCGATCACACCTAAATTGCTAGAAAGGTGACCTCCGGTTTTGGAAATGGATTCAATCAAAAAGAGGCGCATCTGGTTGGCTAGGTCTTCAAGTTCTATTAGACTGAGCGTCTTAAGTTGTTGCGGATGATGAAGTTGTGACAGTCTCAACGCTACCCCTCCTTTCTAAAGCTTTACCATGATCTTGGACGGAAAAATGAACTAATTGGTTCGGGTTTTGAGCTGTTCAATTAAAGTGCGCAGTAAGCCATCATCAAGTTGGAGTTGATCAAGCGTGCTTTGAATGCGTTTATCGTATTCAAGCACTTGTTGCTGACCTTCTTCCACACTAAATATGGAAAGGGCTGTGGCTTTTTCATTGCGAGCATCGGATAAACTTTTGCCCATCGCTTGGGTATTGGACAGCTCTTCTAATAAGTCATCTTGAATTTGAAACTGAATGCCGATGAGATTTCCAAGCGTTTTCCAAGTGGGAATATCTTCTTCATGACCCGCCAAAATGGCGGCGGCGGCTAAAGGAAGAGCGATTAAGCAACCCGTTTTTCGGCTTTCAATGGCTATAAGTTCAGCTAAGTTGGTATCCCCTTTGGCTTGTAAATCCAAATCTTGTCCATAGCACATACCTTCTGGTCCGGCCATTTGAGCGGTAAGTTTGACTAAGGCCGGAATTTTGCTGACATCTTGCGTTTGACAAAGAATTTCAAAGGCATAACTTTGTAAAGCATCTCCCGCTAAAAGCGCCGCATCGGTTCCAAATTGTTTATGGCAAGTCGGACGCCCCCGTCTTAAATCATCATTATCCATTTCAGGCATGTCATCGTGAATTAAAGAATAGGTATGAATCATCTCGATGGCTTCTCCCATTGGAAAGCCGATATGCGGATCAAGTCCATACGCTTCTAAGGCGGCAAAAAGCAATAAAGGACGAATTCGTTTACCAGGCGCAAGAAGAGAATAGCTCATGGCTTCTTTTAAGCGCGAAGGGGAAAGGGTAAAAAGGGAAAAATTTAAGTGATCATCAAATTCCTCTTTGAGGGTATGCAGCCTAGCCAAATGATTAGACATAACTATACTTCCTCTTCAATCAACGCGTTCATTTGCGTTTCAAAAGATTCCAATTGGCTTTGGCAGCTTTTCGAAAGCGCTAAGCCTTCTTTAAAAAGCTCCATCGCTTTTTCGAGTTCAATTTGAGGACTCGAAAGTTGGGCGACAATTTGTTCTAAACGATCAAGAGACTGTTGAAAAGTCAGTTTTTCTTGGGGCATACCTCCCCCTCCTTTTCTATACCATGAAGAGCTTAGGCTATTTTCCTAGGCTTTAAAAGCTCTGGGCGGAGAAAGAGCCTAGTGTCAATTTTAGTGATTGGGCAAAAACAAAATGTAGCTTAAAACCTCTCAAAAAGAAAGAGGCGTGAGTCGAAAGAACTAAAAAGAAAGACGCCAAGCAAACGAAAAACGGAAACGTTTTGGCTGGGCGTCATAAATTTTAGAGTTAATTTTCGGTCGATAAAATTTTGGCCTTGGCTTGCCCTTGACCAAAGCGTAAGAGCACTTCTTGGTCCAAAGTGAGTTCACTCGCCTGATGAATGGGCTTGCCTTGCACTTCGACAATCGCATAGCCTTGCTTTAATAAGCGCTCAGGGGAAAGAGCCTCTAAAACCTGCTGTAAAGAGGTAAAGGCTTGCTTTTGACTGTGCAAGGTGCGTTTCATGTTTTGACTCAAGGCGCTTTCTAGATTGCTCACCTGATTTTTTTGAACTTGAAGGTGGGTTTTCGGCGATTGCCTCCATAAGGCTGCATTCAGAGTTTGCGTTTGCCGTGTGGCTTGATCGAGTCGTTGTTGCATGGTGGCTTCTAAAGTTTGATCAAGCTCTTGTAAGCGATGTTGGACATTCGAAAAGCGTGCAAGGGACAATTGGGCTAAGCGATGTTGCAAAAGAGTCGCCCTTTGTTGACGCAGTTCGATCCATTTTAAGGGATCACAAAGCGGAAAAGAGTTTTGTAGATGCATGAGATGTTGAGAGGTTTGGGTAAAAATTTGGTTCATTTGGCTCAACAATCGCTCTTGTAAACTTTGAAGACGGGCTTGAATTTCACGCTGATCCAGCGTAACCCATTGGGCCGCAGCTGTAGGGGTTAAAGCGCGATGATCAGCGGCCAAATCGGCCAATGATGTATCAATTTCATGGCCAATGCCGGTAACCGTATAGGTTTTCATATTAGCCAGAGTTTGAACAATACGGGGATCGTTAAAACAAAAGAGATCTTCAAAGCTTCCCCCTCCTCGTACCAACAATACCGCATCCAAGCTCGCTTGATCGGCTACTTCTAAAGCTTTGACGATTTTTAAAGGAGCATCTACTCCTTGGACGGGGGTAGGAAACAAATGCACTTCCAACATCGGCCAGCGTGTACGAATGGTTTTTAGCACATCTTGTAAAGCCGCCGTGGAAGGTCCTGTAACAAGACCCACCTTTTGAATGGTGGCTGGTTTTGGCTTTTTGCGCGCTTGATCAAACAATCCCTGCTTAGCGAGCTCTTGTTTTAACCGTTCGAGTTGTAAATGCAAGGCCCCAAGGCCCGCTTGTTCGATAGCATCTACACTGAGTTGCAAACTGCCTCGCTTTTCATACAAAGTAAGCGAACCATGCACAAGGACGGCTAATCCATCTTCCAAACGAAAGCCAGCTCTTTGCGCATACGATTTCCAAAGCGTACAGGATAACTGGCCATTTTCATCTTTCAAATCAAAATAACAATGTCCATTGACATATTTTACATTGGATAGTTCGCCAGAAATCATGACGTTGGATAAATTGACGCTCCGATGTAAAAACCCATTAACTTGGCGAACTAAATCAGAGACTGGAATCGTCCGCATGATCTTGGTTGTCGGCTACAGCTTCTTGGGCTGACTCTTCTTTTTCTTCAGCCGAAGTTGGTTTAGAGTGGCTTTGGGCTGCATCGGGCAAATTATCCAAAATACCATTGATCAATTTTGGAGAAGGATCATCGCAATACTCTTTAGCCAATGTGACGGCTTCATTGATGGCAACGGATTTTGGTGTTTCGTTTTCCAAAATTTCTTGACAACTCATCAATAAAATAGCTTGTTCTAATAAGGATAAGCGATCAAATTCCCAGTCTTCGCGCAAGTAAGGAGCCAAAATTTCTTTATAGTGATCTTCATTTTCTACGGTTCCAACTGTCAAAGAATACAAATAGCCATCTACCGCATTGCTTCCAAGCAAGGCATCGTAAAGACTTTTACGAATGTCTTTATCCAGCAAAAGATGTTGATAGAGAGCTTCTAAGGCGATTTCCCGTTGTTGGTGACGATTAAAAGGAATTTGAAAATCGATCATGGCTCGTCTAGGAAGACGAATTTTTTGAACCAATGCTTCTTGTAAATGAACAGGGATGGTATCCAAACGGTCTTTAATCGCATCATAAATAAATGGAGATAAGCGATTTTCTAAGGCTTCTTGAAGTTCTTCTTTTTTCATGGGACGAACATCCGCAAGCGTTTTAGAACGAGAAGACGGTTTGGTGATCTTTGTTTCTTGCATACACTACACATCCTTTCAAGGGCCGCAGTCTTTTAGACTTTCAGTTGGCCCCTTTGAAAAAAGGGAAATCGACGGATTTCCCTTTTTTAGACAACACAGTCTAGAAAATGAAACCAACCACTTGAATCGAAATGGATTCAGGCTTGTAGTCGGTCATATATGAAATGCTTTCAAAAATTTTGTTTTGGAGCTGCGCGCATGTGTCACTGACATTGGCTTTGCAGCTGATGCGTACTGGAATGGAAAGATAAAGTTTTCCGTCTTCTACCCAAGAGAGTTTATCGGAGCGATAGAGCTTAGAGCCTTCGGCTACTTTTACATCTTTGGTCTCGTCAATCACATTACGAGCAATGGCGGAAAAAACACTACGATTGTAAACGATAGACCCATATTGGTCCGTAACTTTCATTACGCTTGCTTCAGTTGACATGGTTTCACCTTTACTTTTTTGTCTCATATTTGCTACTTTTGTCAGACTTTATACTTTAAGTATACCATTGGTCCAATCCAAACACCATATTTTAGCCGTAGGGGCAAAGAGCTTGGCTGAAGCCTTTAAGGTAGGAATAACTCGTTGTTCATCGCCCAATAACTGAGCCTTGAGATCTTCAAGGGAGGCAAATTTTTTTTCTGGACGTAAACGGGCTACAAAGAAAAAACGAACTTGTTGACCATACAAATTAAGCGATTGACCCAAGATAAAGGCTTCAACGGTTACTTTTTTGTTTTCAAAGGTTGGATTTTTACCAATGTTAATCATAGCAGGCAACATGGTATTATCCACTTCGACAAATCCAGCATATACCCCCACCCCTGGTAAGAGAGATTCTTGATCAAAAGCTAAGTTAGCCGTGGGAAAGCCAAGTTCACGGCCTCGCTTATACCCATGGACTACGGTTCCTTTGACCGAATACAAATACCCTAACAATTTATTGGCTTTTTCCATATCCCCTTGAGCAATAAGGCTTTCAATACGACTGCTTGAAATTTTTTCCAAAGCCTCTTCATCGCTAATCTGGGAAACAATTGTGGTTTCAAAGTCATCACATTGCACCAAAGTTTTGGTATTGCCTTGGCCTTTAAAGCCATAGGTGAAATCAAAGCCACACACAATCGCTTGAATGTTTAAACTTTTTAAAAACGCATGGAATTGGTCAATGGATAAAGCCGCAAAGGAAGGAGTAAAGTCCACGATATAAAATAAGTCCACCCCTAAAGCGGCTAACATCGTAGTTTTATCTTCTAAATCACTGAGGTGTTGTAAGGGTTCATTGGGTTTTAAAATGGCCCACGGATCTGGTACAAAAGTAAGTACCGAACAGGCGATCCCGCGCTGTTGGGCTTGCGCTTTAGCCGTTTCAATGAGCTTTTGATGGCCACGATGCAATCCATCAAAATAGCCAATAGCACAAACCGAAGGAGGCAAAGCGGGGGGATTCGTGTGGGAAATGGAATAGCTAATCATACCAAAGTCCTCTTGTACAGGAATACCATGGACTGCCAGATTTTTGGCGTGAATAGACCGCCAAAACGTTTGAACCATCCATGACCAAAACTCGGTTGGCGCTTTGTCCTTCTAGTTTGAGGGGCTTTCCATTGCGCACGTCAATTGGATTGGGAGCTTGAACTTTTGGATAGTCGAGCAATTGATCGATGGAATAGAGGGTATGAGTAGGCGCTTCGAGATCTTGGGCTTGTGTTAAATCAAAGCCACAAGCTTTCGTGCGCACTAAGCTTTTCATGGCAGCCGCATTTCCTGTCTTTTCACCAAAATCGCGGCAAATCGAGCGAATATAGGTTCCGCTTGAACACGCTACTTCAAAAGATAAGTCCTCTTCATCGAGCGCATGAATCGCATAAATTTCAATGTCATTGTAGACATCTGGAACGTCTTGATTGGTTCGTAAGCGTTCATAGAGCTTTTGCCCATTGACTTTCTTGGCACTGGCTTTTGGCACTTTTTGGTGCTGTTTGCCTTGAAAACTTTGTAAAACCGTTTCAAAGTCAAAGTTACGCTGAATGGGGCGTTCGTCTACAATTGTTCCGGTAATATCATCGGTATCATAGTTCGCTCCTAAAGCGATGGAAGCGATGTATTGTTTATCCGTATCGGGTAAGTAGGGCAAAATTTTCGTTGCGCCTCCGGCTAAAACAACCAATACGCCAGAAGCCATCGGATCAAGGGTTCCAGTGTGACCGAATTTTTTTTGATGGTATTTTTTACGCAGTTTGGCAATGACATCAAAACTTGTCATTCCAGCTGGTTTATTGATCACTAAAACGCCGTTGAGGGCGTTTGTTGAATTGGACATGATGCCTGGCTCCTTTCTAAAATCGAATTAAAAGAGCACAGCCAAAAGGATTGGCTTGGCGACTTTATTTTAAGCATCTTTTTATCTTCCACAAAGTCTTGCGCTCAGCACAAAAAAGGAGGAAGCTTGGCTTCCTCCTGACATGGAAAGAAATTTTTTATTCTACCGTAACCGATTTGGCTAAATTTCGTGGTTTATCCACATCCAAGCCTTTGGAGACGGAAATATAGTAGCCTAAAAGTTGAAGGGGCAAAATCGCTAGAGAGGGCATAAACAAATCATGATTCACCGGTAAGTAAACGCTAAAATCGGCTGTATCTTCAATGTTATAGTTGCCCCGTTTGGTTAAACCAAACAAATATCCCCCTCGTGAGCGCACTTCGGTCATATTGGACATCATCTTTTCCAAGAGGGGTTGTTGAGTCAGCACGCAAATGACAAGAATGCCTTTTTCAATCAAAGAAATCGTACCATGCTTTAATTCTCCTGCCGCATAGGCTTCAGAGTGAATATAGGAAATCTCTTTCATCTTCAAAGACCCTTCCATAACCGCTGCATAGTCCACTCCACGGCCAATGAAAAAGACATCTTTAGCGCGCGAATACTTCGCCGCAAACCATTGAATACGCTCTTTATCCTCCAAAATCGCCTGCATTTGTCCTGGCAATTTGGCTAAATCGGCTAAAAGCTCTTCCTTTTTTTGTTCATCTATCGTTCCCCGTTTAAAAGCCAAGTCAATTGCGATCAAATCACAAAGCACGAGCTGATTGGAATAGGCTTTTGTGGTGGCTACAGCGATTTCCGGTCCCGCATGGGTATATAACGTGGCCGTGGCTTCGCGGGCAATAGAACTACCCAGTACATTGACAATGGCTAAGACAGGTGCCCCATGTTCTTTGGCTAAGCGCAAAGCAGCGAGGGTATCGGCTGTTTCTCCAGATTGAGATAAAACGATGACTAACGTTCTTGAAGAGATCAAGGGATTACGATAGCGAAATTCACTAGCCAGCTCCACACGCACGGGAATGCGGGCAAGTTCTTCAATGACGTATTGTGCCGCCAAGCCGGCATGATAGGCCGACCCACATGCGGTGATTACCACTTGATCAATGTTTTGGGGATCAAGCAAGGCTTGGACATCTTCCGCAAAAACGATTTCTTGTTCGGATAAATAGTGATGAAGCGCGGTTTCTAAAGCTTTGGGTTGTTCATGAATTTCTTTCATCATGTAATGCTCAAAGCCATCTTTGCCCGCCGATTTGGGATCCCAATCGACATGATGAAGCTCTTTGAAAATCGGTTCACGCTCTAAATTAAAAAACTCGACTGAATCCTTCGTAAGCTTAGCGATTTCTAAATTATCAATGTAGTATACCGAATTGGTCTGATCTAAAATAGCGGGAACATCACTGGCCAAAAAAGCTTCCTCTTCGTTTTTGCCAATAATTAAAGGGGAATCTTTACGCGCTGCATACAGTACATCGGGATCATCTTCAAACAAAATCCCAAGAGCATAACTTCCCCGAATACGAATCATCGCTCGAGCAATGGCATCTATAGGTCCTTGATGATATTTGCGATAATAATATTCCACCAAGTTGACCGCAATCTCGGTATCCGTTTGCGAATAAAATTCATAGCCGGCCTTTTCCAGTTTGTTTTGAAGCTCGACCGCATTTTCAATAATTCCATTATGGACAGCGACCACGATTTGATGCATGGACACGTGAGGATGGGCATTTGATTCACTTGGTTCCCCATGAGTTGCCCAACGTGTATGGCCGATTCCCACTTGACCGGCTAAAGTTCGGCCACCATCAATTTTTTCATCCAAATTTTTTAAGCGGCCCTTGGCTTTGACCACCTGAATTTTTCCACTTGGTTCTCGAACCGCTACTCCAGCCGAATCGTAGCCGCGGTATTCAAGGTGTTGCAAGCCATTTAATAAAACTGGCGCCGCCTGTCGATCACCAATGTATCCAACAATTCCACACATGATTGCTTTTCCTCCATTTATTCTTGATGGGTCCTTTTTTAATTGGTTTTAACTTTAGCACGCTAAAAACCAGAATCCGAAGAAGGGAATGGAAAGGATGCCAAAATGACTCCTTAGCAATCGTTTTCAGCCCAACTCTTTTGACTTCAATAGACTTTTTAGCCCTTTGCCTTTAAATCATTTTTCGTTTCTTGATCACTTTACGCTTTGAAAAAGGAGAATTTTTTATGAAACTGCAACCCATTTTACGAGCGATTCGCCACGCCGATGAAGACTATGGCCTCATTCAACCCAAAGATAAATTAGCCGTAGCTCTTTCTGGGGGAAAAGATTCCATGTTATTGTTTTTGGCCTTATCCATTTATCAAAAATTTCAAGGAAAAGACTTTTCGTTATGCGCGATTCATGTTGATTTAGGAAATGCTCAACAAGAAAATCATCTAATGGAAGATTTTGCTCAAAAATATGGCTTAGAGCTTCACATTGTGAAAACCCATATTTATGAAATATTAGAGATGGAGCAAAACAAGAAAAATGGGAAAATTCAGTGTTCTTTGTGTTCCACCCTTAAAAAAGGAACCCTCATGGAAACAGCTAAGAATCTAGGATGCAACAAAGTTGTCTTTGGCCATCATGGAGACGATGCGATGGAAACGTTACTCATGAACATGATTCATGGTTCACGCCTTGCTACATTTCGCCCCCTTCAATACATGTCACGCATGGATATGACCATGATTCGTCCGTTCGTGTATTTAAAAGAAGAGGAAATTATTCAAGCTTGCCTCCAAAACAATATTCCCCATGTTAAGCCAGTATGTCCAAACGATGGCCACAGTGAACGCACCAATATGAAAGTTCTTCTTCAATCCCTCTATGCCAAATATCCTGAAGCCCATGATAATGTTTTGAGTGCCCTTTCCAATCGTGAGGGAGATCAGCTATGGGAAAAAGCTAAGATGGACTTGAAAACTAAAAACTAAAGTTGCTCGCTTTCTTGGTTTTTCGCTAAAAAAAAACGGATCCTTTGCCTTAGGCACCGATCCGTTTTTTTAAAAGCTAAATGTTGGCTACATTGTGGTATACGTTTTGGACATCGTCTACATCGTCTAAAAGAGTCAATAAACGCTTGAACATTTCCAAATCATCGCCTGAAAGCTCTACGGTTTCATTTGGAACCATACGACGTTCTAACACTTCGTATTGCACCTCTGGAATGAGTGCATCAATAGCTTCTTTGGCCTCATCGAGTTGAGTAGGATCCACCGTTACGGTCATGTATCCATCTTCCACTTCCGTATCCCGCAAATCAATATCACGATCCAACAGGGCTTCCATCATCGCATCTTCATCTTCAAATGGAATGACGATAACGCCAAGATCTTCATATCCAAAGGATACAGAACCGTTGACGCCCATTTTGGAATGGGATTTGTTGAAGCAAGAGCGAAGATTGGCAATTGTCCGGTTGGCGTTGTCAGTTAAGCAATCAATAATGACTGTAGAACCAGCTCCAGCCCCAAATCCTTCATAACGGGCTTCGGAAAAGCTTTCATCTGCTGAAGATTTTGCTTTATCAATGGCACGTTTGATGACATCACTTGGTACGGAGTTGGCTTTCGCACGGGCAATCGCTTTTTTAAGCGCTTGGTTCATGTCTGGATCGGGAACACCACTTTTTGCGGCCACTAAGATTTCCTTGGAATATCTTGAATATACCTTGGCTTTGGCGGCAGCCGTTTTGGCCATAGCAGCTGCACGCACCTCAAAATGTCTTCCCATAAAATTCACCTTTCAAAATTAAAACGGATTCCCTTAATAGGGAAAAACGTTATCATAAAAAATCTGCTTATTCTTTTTTAATCCCTTATGGTGGGCCTAAGGCCATTAAAGTATAGGGATTTTTGAGAAAGTGGAGTCAAAACCACTTGACTTTAAAGTGAGCTTGACCAAGAAGCAGATAAGAAACCTCGTCCCTTTTTTTATCAAAAATCTTCCTAAACCTCAAGATCCTT
>CAYMGC010000007.1:0-30520 GCA_964389885.1 uncultured Erysipelotrichaceae bacterium
ATAAAAATAAGAAAAGAGAGAATTGTTTGGAAAAAAGGAAGAATAAGAAAAAACTTCGAAAAATGAGGACAATTCGCAATAGGAAATTTTCCCTTAGCCTATTCGTCCTTACATTGACATGCAACTTTTTAAAATGATATAGTGACAGGCGAAATTAAGAAGAATATAAAATAAGTTTCTTAAATTCAGAAGAAAGGAGACATATTTAAATGAAACGTACATATCAACCCAGTAAAATTAAACACCAAAGAGTTCATGGATTCCGTGCTCGTATGGCTACAAAAGGTGGGCGTAAAGTTCTAGCTAGACGCAGAGCAAAGGGCAGAAAGGTTTTATCGGCTTAAGAAATCACCTGTCTAGGTGATTTTTTTATCTGTCCATAGCTAAGTAGGGGAGTAAATCGGCCAATTTTGATTTCTCTTTTATTCCTTGTACTCCATTCTAGAAGGGTTGGCTTTATCAAGGAAAAACGACAAGATTTACCCTAAAATCACTCCTCATTCTATACCGAAGTATAGCGCAACCTTAAGGAAATTTTCTTAAGGCTGGTCAGGTATTCTTTTTATGAAGAAACATCAAAGAGTACGCAAAAATATGGAGTTTTCCAATATTATTGGCCAACGCAAATCGTTGAGTTCTCCAGCTTATATCCTATATATATCGCCCAAAAAGGAAGAACAAGCTCGCGTTGGACTGAGTGTTGGAAAAAAGCTTGGAAAAGCCGTAGTACGTACCCGTGTCAAAAGACAAGTACGGGCTTTAATTGATTCCGTATATACATTTAATGAACCTTTTGACTCAATCCTCATTATTCGTCCCGCCTTTTCCAAACTCGATTTTGATCAGCGGAAGAAAATGTTAGAGGGATTGCATGATAAGGCTTTAAAAAAGTTTAGCCCCAAAAAAAAATAAGCTAAAACTTTTTAGAAATCTCTAATTATCGTGATGGCTGAAAAACCCCTTATTTTATAGAGATTTAAGGCTGAAAGTTTACTCTTGGAGTAGATACCCAGCCACGAGCTATTTGAACTTATAAGCTCAAAAACATCGTATAAGGCCTCATAAAGGTCACGATAAACGCTCCTTAAAATCTCTCGTGGGGAGCCGATACGTCAAAAACCTACAAAAGCCAATTGACTTTATTCGCTTTTGTTTTTCAAAAATGAGATGGCTTTAGGTCCTAGATTTTTCCATTGGTAAGAGCCTGTTTAGGCTTTTACCAATAAACTTTTGACCTTAGCGAGGTTTTTTTCTTAAAAGACCTTTCGATTTTTCCATAACAATTGAAGGTCACCTCAATTTCTTATCACTCAGGAGGTAAGAAAGCCTCCTTACAAGTGTTAAGCCAAGAGACATTATAAAAAAGTTATAGTGTTTCTTTTGATAGGACAGGAAAGGAGGATTCGGGTAAAATTTTTCATTGTTCCTTATAGAGTAGAGAATAATAAAGAATTCCCGAATTTCTATGAAAAAAACGATGCTTGAGAAGTTTCGCATCTTCTTTCTTTGTCTGCTTGTGGCAATGAGTTTATCTGCCTGTTCTAATCCTAGAGGGGCAGATGGAAAAACAAAACTCGATCAAATTATTGCCTTAAAGGAAGAAACGTTGAACGTTGATCAGATCAACATTCAAGATATTTCCGACGAGCAACTCAAAGAAGAAATTATTTCTTCCAAACAAACAACTGTCACCATTCCCGCTACCACATGGGCTTCTAGTTGGAAAAAAGGATGGTTTGATGGCTTAATTGTTTGGCCCATTGCTCAAATGATTAACCTCTTTGCCAGTTTTACCGATGCGGGATGGGGAATCATTATAGCCACTCTGATCATTCAGTTGTTAATTTTTGCTTTTACTTATAAATCGCAAATTTCTCAACAACGAATGCAGGAGATTCAGCCACAAATGACTCGTATTCAAAATAAATATGCGGGAAAAAATGATGAACGCTCCAAAATGCTGATGGCTCAAGAAATGCAAAAACTGTACGCCGATAATGATATTCATCCTTTTGGTAGTATTCTTATGATGTTTATCCAATTGCCTGTCATGATGGGGATGTTTTATGCGACCATGCGGGCAGTTACCACGGTTTACGGTTCATTTATGGGAATGCCTCTTTCCGAAACACCTCTTCAGGGGTTTCAAAATTTGCAATGGGGACCCATTACCGTTTATGTCTTGATGATTGTGATGTCTTTGCTTCAAATGCAACTTCCTAAGTGGCTTTCGAAGCTTTCAGGAAAGGATAAAGCCAAGAACTATGCCGATCGTCAAGCTCAGGACAACAATCCAATGTCCAGTACCATGAATATGACGATGTATATGACGACCGGATTAATCGCCTTCATGTATTTAAGCTGGCCGATTGCGATGTCCTTTTATTGGTTAGTTTCCTCGATTATTCGTGCTGGAACCACCGTTCTTTCTCATTTTGTGTCTGAAAAAGAATTGCAGAAAAAAGAGAAAGAAGAAGCTGCAAAACGCTCTACGGGAATTTTGAAAAACCGGAAAGAGAAAAAATAATTTATGAGGGAAGGCAAATGTCCCTCCCTTTTTTTTAAAGTTCGATAGAAACGGAAAAGAAAAGTATGAAGTTTGATCGGTTTACAGGAAAAACCCTTGATGAGGCGCTTAAAGCAGCTCAAGCTGCCAAACAAATGCCAGTTGAGCGTCTTGTTTATACAGTGGTAGAAGAGAAATCTGGCTTCTTTGGAATTGGGCGCTCAGTGACGATTGAAGCTTGGGGTCCTAATGATATTGCTCTTTTTATTCAAGAGTATATCCAAACTTTCTTTAAGAATGCTCAAATGGATGGAACATGTGAAGTAAGCTTGGATGAGGTCAATGGTGATGACTTTTATCGCATTAAAGTCAATACCAATGCCAATGCCGTTTTAATTGGTCGTCAAGGCAAAACACTCCAAGATTTTAATCGTTTAGTAAGGGCTGCGGCTTCAAGTGTTTTTAAAAAACATGTTCGCTTAATGATTGATGTCAATGACTATAAAGAAGAGCGCTACGAAAAAATTATTCGTATGGCTATTCGGATCGCTCGCGATGTTCGTCGGACGAAAGTGGATGCGGTATTAGATCCCATGCCGGCTGATGAACGTCGAGTTATTCATAATGCTTTATCCTCTATGGATAAAATTTCTACTCATTCTGAAGGAGAAGGAGCCAAACGGCAACTTCATATCCTTTATACGCCCGATAAACAAGGGACTGAATAATTACACTCTTATTTTGAAAACGAAAAGGGCTGAATGCCCTTTTTTCTCATTTTAGGTTTAAAAATTTGAAATCTAAAATAAAAAGCGGCTCTATTTCTAAAGTGAACCTAAGATTAAGCCATCAAAGGAAAAACCGCATTCCTTTTAATTAAAGTATAATTTAAAAGAAACTTTATTTTGGAGCGAAAAATCGATTGGTTATTTCTCTTTCAAAAAGATGAGTGGAGAAAAGAGGCATTCGAGTATTCATTGAGGGAAACCTCATGCTAATAAATAAAACAGAAAGGAAGGAGCGGCTTCCCCTAACGTGTTGGGTAATCCGCTATTTTTATGAAATTAATTGTTGGACTTGGAAATCCTGGAGTGAAGTACGAAAAAACAAGACACAATGCGGGATTTATGGTTTTAGATCGTATTGCCCAGATGAATGGTGTTTCGATTTCCAAAAATAAATTTGAAGGAAAACATATCAAAACAAAGATTGCTGGTGAAGATGTTATTTTATTGAAACCAGAAACATATATGAATTTATCTGGCCTTTCCGTACGAGCTTGTATGGATTTCTATAAAATTTCCAAAGAGGATCTCTTAGTGATTTATGATGATCTCGATACTCCAGTGGGTTCCATTCGTTTAAAGTCAAAAGGCTCCGCTGGAGGCCACAATGGCATGAAAAGCGTCATTCAAGCCGTACTAGGAGAAGATTTTGATCGTATTCGAGTAGGGATTGGGCGGGATCCACAGATTAAAATTGTGGATTATGTTTTAACTCGCTTTAAGCCGGAAGAAGTCGATGATTTAGAAAAAGCGGTAGATCAGGCGGCCAATGCAGCGATTTTTTCTTTAACGCATTCATTTGAACAAACGATGAATCGCTATAATCAAAAACCAAAAAAGACAACGAAGAAGAAAATCAAAAAATTGAATGCTGAAACCTATCAGACTGGGCAAGAAAATCCAATTTATACTCTAAATTCTTCTCAGGAGTCTAAGACTTCTCTACATAATTTTCCCTCTTTGAAGCCCTCAAAAGTCATTGAAGAGCCAAGCCCGATATCCTTTTTAGCCCAAGATCTTTTAGACGATCAGGAAACTACTGTTATTTCTGCTAAAGATTAAAGAATAATCATTTTTGAGAAAAATTTTGTATAGTTTTTTTTGTTATTTTATTCACTTGGCCGCTTCGCTTTTTGAAGGGCCTTTAGGTCCATAAGGCACCTTTTTAGAAGCTTTAGGACCTTTTTTTACATCGGAAAGGTGGTGGCTCGATGACAATCAATCCCATACTTGATTCTCTTAAAGAAAATCCCTTAACCCTAGAGCTTATGAAACCTGATGGCAAACTTGGCTACTTATCTACAATGGAAGAAGCTTTATTATTAGCCGCAGCATTTCAACAAGATCAGCAAACGCGCATCATTGTAAAAAAAAATAAATACGAAGCCCAACAGCTATATTCCCGCTTAGCGATGTTGGAAACCGAAGTGGTGCTTTTTGCTATGGATGAAAGTTTACGCCTTCAAGCGTTAGCTTCTAGTCCCGAAGATAAAAACCGCCAAGTTTCGGCTATGGTTAAAATGCGTCAAGATTATCCCAAAATTATCATTACAAACGTGGCCGCCTATAGTCGCTTTTTGCCAAATGTTAAATACTTTGATGAAAATTGTTTTTCTATTCAAGTTGGCATGGAAATATCCAAAGAAAAGCTCATTGCTCAGCTTAATAAAATTGGCTATACAAAAATGAATTATGTTGAAATGCCCTGTACCTATGCGGCCCGGGGAGGCATTTTAGATGTATATTCCTTAAATTATCCCGATCCCATTCGAATTGAATTTTTTGATCAAGAAATTGAATCCATTCGCTTTTTTAATCCGCAAACGCAGCGGACTGTACGAACGGTTAAAGACGCGACACTTGTGCCTGCAAGCGATATTTTGTTTACCAAGGAACAAATTCAAGAGTTGTCTAAAATAGTTCCTGAATTGCTCAAAGAACAACTAACCCAAATTCCCCAAGCGGGTCAAGAGATTTTACAAGACAACATTGAACAAGACCTTGAAGCTCTTAAAAATAATGATTCGCAATCCAAATTGTACCGTTACTATGGTCTGGTTAAGGCTGATTCTATTTTGGACTATGTTCCTGAGGCTCGAGTGGTGTATTCGACTGTAGAAGGAGTAGAGGAAAATGCTCATAAAATTGAAGTCGAAAATGTAACCTACATTCAGGAGGAAGTCCAAGACTTTCAAAGTTTAAAGATCTTTAACGCTTTTCATCCCTTGTATGAACTCGAAAAACGTATTCCGCCTCAAAAAATTTCAGATTTACAGCCTTTTGATCATCCCCTAGAATCTGGTATTCATCTTCTAGAAGCTCCTCATATTAATTATCTAGAATGGGTGCCTAAAGAAGCGAAGAAAAAAAATGTATATTTCTCATTAGAAAAAGAAGATATTTCTTTATTGAGTGAGAAAATGGATACTACGAATTTTCAATTTCTTCCTCCTGTTTTTTATCAAGGTTTTTCGACTCCTAGCGCAACTGTATATACTCGACAAGAGATTTTTCGACATATCAATCGAAAAGTTCCTTATCAAAAAACCTTTTCTCAATCGACCGCTTTACACGATATTCTAGAGCTCGAACCTGGCGATTACATTGTGCATGCTGAGCATGGAATTGGCCAATACTTAGGGGTAGAAACTCGTGAAACCCAAGGTGTGAAAAAAGATTATCTTCATATGGTATATCGAGGGGGCGATGATTTATATGTACCCATTTCTCAATTCCAACTCATTCGCAAATACGTTTCGAAAGAAGGAGTTGGAACCAAGCTTTCCAAATTAGGATCGGGAGAATGGGAAAAGACTAAAAATAAAGTCAGTAAGAAAGTCGAAGAAATTGCTAGTCGCCTTGTGGATCTTTATGCGGCTCGCAGTGAAAACATTGGGTTTGCTTTTCCAAAAGATGAGGTTTTGGAGCGAGAATTTGATGAATCCTTTGAATTTGAATCCACCCCTGACCAATTGCAAGCAACGGCTGAAATTAAAGCGGAGATGGAAAAGCCTAAGCCTATGGACCATTTATTAATTGGCGATGTGGGCTATGGAAAAACTGAAGTCGCCATGCGTTGTGCTTTTAAAGCCGTATGCGCTGGCAAACAAGTGGCTTTTCTTTGTCCGACTACAATTTTGTCCATGCAACACTATCAAACGCTACAAAAGCGCTTTGAATCCATTGGAACTAAAGTCGCTTTGGTCAATCGGTTTACGTCTTTAAAAGAAATGAAACAGATCCAACAGGGCTTAAAAGATGGATCCATTGAAATCGTTGTAGGGACGCATCGATTGTTTTCCAAGACGTTGGAATTTAAAGATCTTGGACTTTTAATCATTGATGAAGAACAACGCTTTGGAGTAGGGCATAAAGAAAAAATCAAAGAGATGAAAAACTCCATTGATGTCCTCGCTCTTTCCGCTACACCTATTCCTCGAACACTTCAAATGTCTTTAATTGGTGTTCGAACTATTTCACAACTCAACACACCCCCTGCCCACCGTCATCCTATTCAAACCTATTTAATGGAAGAAAAAGGACCCGTTATTGAAGAAATCATTCAACGCGAATTGGCTCGCTCTGGGCAAGTTTTCTTTTTACATAATCGTGTAGAAGATATTTTTATTACGGCTGCTGAGTTACAACGTAAATTTCCCGATGTATCTATTGGAGTAGCGCATGGCCGAATGTCGCGTACAGAAATTGAAGATGTAATGTTGGCCTTTGCTCAAGGGAAGTTTCAAATTTTAGTTTGTACCACAATCATCGAAACAGGATTAGATATTGCGAATGCCAATACGATCATTATTGAAAATGCCGACCGTTTTGGCTTAGCTCAACTTTATCAAATTCGCGGACGAGTAGGACGACGAGAAAAGTTAGCCTATTGTTACTTAATGGTTCCCCCAAACAAACAGCTTTCCGAAGCTTCCACTAAGCGTTTGAAGTCCATTAAAGAATTTACCCAACTTGGTTCTGGCTATAAAATTGCGATGCGTGATTTAACTATTCGGGGAGCTGGAGATATGTTAGGGCCTAAACAAGCTGGTTTTATTGATTCAGTAGGCTTAGATTTGTATTTAGAAATGTTGTCTCAAGCTATTGCAAAAAAACAATCTCATCTTCAAGATCAAGAGCTACCGCAGGAAAAAGAACTTCCTTTAAAAACTGCACGCGTTAAAATGGAAGGATATATTCCAAAACAATTTACTTCTAACGATGGAGATAAATTGGATTTATACCAACATATACGAGCCATTCATACCGAAAAAGCTCTTTTTGAGTATGAAAAGAAAACCGCGGATTTGTTTGGCCAAATTCCTAAGGAAGTTCAAGCTCTTTTTGATGCCAAATGGTTGGATTTGTTCGCCTCTCGTGCCGATATTCAGGCTCTTGAGGAAAAAGATGGGGCAATTCGCGTTACATTAAGTGACCAATGGGCTAAAAGAGTGGATGGCCGAAAATTTTTCGAAGGGTCTTCGGCTTTGCTGACAGGAGTGAAATCGCAATTTAAAAATGTGAATGGCTTGGTGCAAATAACCTTTGAAAAAAAGAAAAACTATTTAACTCTTTTAAAAAAATTTGAAGAGCTATTGGATGATCCATCCTATTTTAGGAGTTGATTTTTGATGCGTTTAGATAAGTATTTAAAAACCGCTCGAATTTTAAAACGTCGTGAAGCGGCCAAAGAATTGGCTTTACAGCAGCGAGTTCTTATTAATGGTCGAGTAGCTAAACCGTCTAGTGAAGTAGAAATCGGGGATAAATTGGTCTTAGAATTTGGAAATCGAATTTTAGAAGTAGAAGTAAAAGATACTCCTAAACAGGCCAACAAAGAAAAGGCGGCTTTAATGTTTGAAGTCATTCGACAAGAAAAAAAGAAAGTGGAAAGTATTGATTCATCGAATACCCATTTAGAATAACAGCTTAAGGAAAAAGGAAGATTATCCCAATCCCTTTTTTCCTTTTTTATTTTTTCTAGTTCGTCCTTACCGACAAATTCATAAGTTCACTATTTCTAAAGAAAAGTGAAAAGAGAAAAAGAAATCAAGCTCCCTTTGAAGTAAAAGGATTCCTTTGGATAACGAGGTAAAAACCAAAAATGGTTTATAACTGGAAGAAGATTGACTGGTCATTTCTCTTTGAAAACGTTAGATAAAGAAAAAGACAAGTGCTTCTGAGAAGAGGTTAAGATTGATTGTTCTAATGGATTCTCACCAAAAGAAGGAAGTGGCTTTCAAGTAACGGGTGTCCAATCTGCCTTTTATGAAAGGAAACCTGACAGAACGGTTTCGTTTTCATCTTTTCATTGAATTCAAAGTGGTATGTGTTACACTTTTTTCGCTATGCAAAAACAAGTCTGTTTACGCGATCTTGTCAACCAGAAATTAGAATTTGATGGTTTAGCCGAAGTAGAAAGACTGAATACCGATTCTTTCATTGTCACAATGAAGAATGATGAGATCGAAACAACCTGGAAAATTTTAAAAAAAGGGGTCGTCATTGAAAACCATGGCGAAGCGGATAGTATTTTAACGCTATATGAAAAGGGAAGTGGACTGGCACGCATCTTTTCACCCTATGGAGAATTGCGCTTGCCCCTTGAATCCGCATCCATTGAAAAACAAATTACGAAGGATGCAGTGGAAATTTGTGTGCGCTATGTCATTGGTCAAGACGATTTGGTGGAGCCCTTTGGCTTTGCTTTATGGATTTCGCAAATCAACTTGTAAGACGAGCGCTGTTTTCTTTCCGCGATAGACCAAAAAAGAAAGGGTGACTCAAATGGGAGCAATTGACCAAACATTACAAACCGCCCTTGTCCAAGCTGCTCATGATGCTTATGGTTTGACGCTAGACCCCCAAAGCGTGTCCATTGAAATTCCAAAGCGCAAAGAACAAGGCGACTATTCTAGCAATTTAGCTATGAAGCTCGCTAAAACCTTGCATAAAAAACCATTCGAAATTGCGAATACTTTAATCGCCAATTTAGCCTGTCCTTTAGTAGAACAAGCTGAAGTAGCTGGTCCAGGATTTATGAATTTTGTAATGAAAAAAGATCAGTATGGACAAGTTATTGAAACGATTCTTGCTCAAAAAGAAAACTACGGAAATGGAGCTTCAAAAAACCTCAAAGTAAATTTAGAGTATGTTTCGGCTAATCCCACGGGAAGTTTGCACTTAGGCCATGCTCGTGGGGCAGCATGGGGAGATTCGGCTGCCCGTATTTTAAAAAAAGCTGGTTACGATGTAACTCGAGAGTATTACGTCAATGATGCGGGAAATCAAATTGCTAATTTAGCCCAATCTCTTTGGGCCCGTTATGTACAAGCTCATGGATTACAGGCTGAAATCGGTAAAGATGGCTATTTAGGAGAAGATATTAAACAGAAAGGTGAACAGCTCGCTAAGCAATATCCCAATCAATATCTTGAATTCACTTCAGAAGCAAAGGACTTTTTTAGAAAAGAAGGAATTGCTTTCGAGTTAGCTAAAATTCAAGAGGATTTGGATAAATTCCGTGTTCATTTTGATGTGTGGTCTTCTGAACAAGCTTTACGGGATAGCGGTCAAGTGGATAACGTTTTAGAGCGTTTAACTCAGAATGGCTATACTTATGAAAAAGATGGTGCCTTATGGTTTAAAACAACCCAATTTGGGGACGATAAAGATCGTGTTTTGTGTAAACAAGATGGTTCTTTAACGTATCTGGTTCCCGATATTGCCTATCATAACAATAAATACGAAAGAGGTTATGACGTCTTGGTGGATTTCTTTGGAGCGGATCATCACGGTTATATTCCAAGATTGAAAGCATCAATGACAGCTCTAGGCCACAATCCCGATAAACTAAATGTCGACATTATTCAAATGGTACGACTTGTGAGCAATGGAGAAGAAGTGAAGATGTCCAAGCGCCTTGGAAACGCCACAACCATTAATGATTTAATGGAACTCGTTGGTAGTGATGCAGCACGCTATTTCTTTAGTGCTCGAGCTTTAGACAGTCATTTGGATTTTGATTTAGACTTAGCGGTTTCTCAAACCAATGAAAATCCTGTCTATTATGCGCAATATGCTCATGCTCGCATTTGCTCCATTTTGAAAAATGTCAATTATCCAGTCGCCACACACTTTGATGGTTTGGTTCATGAAAAGGAAATTGATTTGTTAAAAACGCTTGCCGAATATCCTTCTGTCGTGGAACAAACGGCTAGAACACGGCAAGTTCATAAAATTTCACATTATATTCAAAACCTAGCTACAAAATTTCATAGCTTCTATACGGCTTGCAAAGTCAACGATCCAAACAATCCAGAACTCAGTTCCCAGCGTATTGGACTTTTAAAAGCTGTTCAAATTGTATTGGCTGATGCTTTAAACTTGATTGGGGTAACCGCTCCAGAATCAATGTAGCCATTCCAGAAGTATTCGGTTTAGAGCCAAGTCTGGTGGCAATAAGCACTTGCTTTCTAACAGTGCTTCCTTTAAGGTCAAGATTCTTCTTAAGGCTTTTCATTTGTATTCTTCTTTAGAAAATACATGCGACTCGATGGATTCGCTCGCTATCCTTGAAGGTCTTGGCCAGATATACCTCATATGAGGTCTTGGAAAGGAGGATTCAAACACGAAAATCAAATCGTGTTTGAAAATGTATGAAAAAATCGATGATTGATGTGGCTTACGGAATTTTAGCCAATGACCATAAACCAATGAGCTTTTTAGATTTATGGTCTATTGTTTCCAAAGAAATGGGTTTTAATCAATCGCAAGCCAACGGCAATATTGCTCAATTTTACAGTGACTTATCTATGGATGGGCGCTTTACTGCTTTGCCAGGTAACAATTGGGATTTGCGTAAACGTCAATCTTCCGCACATACCATTGTGGATACAGATTCGCTTAGTGTAGAAGATGAGGATGATTTCCTTCCTGAGGAAGAAGACGATCTCGATTCTTATAATTCTCTTGATGATGATGAATAGTGTATTTAAACGGCCAGATTTGGCCGTTTTTTTTATAAAAAAAAGCCAATATTGGCTTATTCTTCAAGGGAAATGAAATAAACATTTCCCTGCTCATCATTATGAAGAAAGCTCCATTGATATTTCCCACCATTTTTTAAAATGGTACGAATTGAAGCTTGATTGCTTTGACTAGCAGAAAGTTGTAAATGATCCATTCCTGCTTCTTGGGCTTTTTGACACACTAGATGAAGCATTGTAGTCGCATATCCTTTTTGTCGCTCACTCGGGCGAACACTATAGCCACAATGACCGAAGTTTTTCAAACCTTCGTTTAAAAAATAGCGCAATTGAATCATTCCCACTATCTTTTGATCATCAGGACGGATCGCTAAAAATGTCTCACTAAAGACCAAATCACTAGGTACTGTATCCAAAGTAGCACATTTTTCAATTTGGGTAAGCCATTTTTCATAAGAATCAATAGAGTCTAAAAAAGCACCACCAGGAATAACGGATTCAAAGTGGTTTAAAAATTCTTGACGATAGTCTAGAACAGCTTCTTTATGAGCTAAGGTAGGAAAGACAAGATTTAATAAATTCATAGTGATCCTCTTTCTAAATTTTAATAGGTAAAATCCTCCTCAAGCTCTAGAGGAGGAGCTTTCTTACTATAAAAGTAAAAAAAAGTTTCAAAAAGAAAAACAAAAAAAGCTAAAAGACTTTTAAAAGAGTCTTTTAGCTTCTCAAAAGGCAAAAATAAGAAGAACTTAGGCGATGATTTTAATTTTCATCAACATAACCATATAAAACATATTTATCATCACCAATGGGTACAGAACGTTCTACACCACTATAGGAAGTGTATTTTACCCAAGTGTAGCCATCTTTTTGATAAATTCCATCATAGTATACTTCAAGACCTGGATAATAAGCGAGTCCGCTTTCAGGAGAAGATAAGCCATCGTATCCAGAGCGAATAACTACATTGTTAGCAGTAAAGACAAATGTACCTTGTTGAGGAACGCTTGAAATTGGCGCACCCGCTTTGCCAAAAACAGGAGCGCTTAAAGGTTCAACGGTATTGTTGACATCAAATATATATTGTCCATTAGCATCTTTAACTAAGTGACCGGTTAAATAAGCATTTTTTCCAATTGCACTAGGGTCTACCCCTTCTAGAGTAACGCCTTGAGAATTGCTTCCTTGAGGATAAATCACCGTTTTACCATTTACGTTTTCAATTTTTCCCGAAAGAGTAATGTATTGATCGAGATAGGCTTCTGGATCCGTTGCGATATTTTGGACATTTACCAAACGTTGGCCAGCGCTAGCCGAGGTGGTGCTAGGGGGAGTAGAACTACTCGAAGGAGTTGTATTGGGAGTAGTCGATGACTTGGAAGCATCATTTGTACTTGTTTTGGAGGTATTGGTGTTTTCATCCGCTTCTTTTAAAGTCGCCTCCGCTTCTTGACTAGCTTGAGCAGCCATAGAAGTTTGAGTAGAAGCTTCACTTGCGGCACTATCAAGAGCTGCATGATCTTCTACAGCAATGATGGTGACAACATTGGATTTCACTCCATCTTTATCGACCGTAATGGTATAGGTTCCCGCTTTATCGGTGGTAAATTTAGCTCCATTGGACGTGGCTACAATGGTACCTCCACTCGTAGTAAAGTCGCTATCGATC
Organism: uncultured Erysipelotrichaceae bacterium; assembly: GCA_964389885.1. GTDB lineage: Bacteria > Bacillota_I > Bacilli_A > Erysipelotrichales > Erysipelotrichaceae > Allobaculum. Next base: position 12,949 of record CAYMGC010000007.1, read on the forward strand.
CAAGTTAAATCGGAATCCGATTTGGCTTCAATGATAACTTCCTCATTAACCAAAATTGAATTGGATTCTGGAACCAATTGCACTGCAATTAAGTGAATTTTGGAATTTGACGTGGAACTTGTTGAGCTAGCCACTGCAGAAGAAGCATTGGCTTCGCTGGTTTTACTCGTATTGTTATTGTTAGAGCATCCAGCAAGGAGCAATAAAGCACTTAAAGCACAAGACAATTGTTTTTTATTCATATATCTATCTCCTGAAATATTGAAAAAAGAAGGAATCGCCAAAAGAGAATTCTCGTTAAGGCCCATAAAAATTCTAAACCTTTTAGCGGTTTTCTTGGCTTTTTAGAAAAACGATAGAAAGTAGAGTTAAGCGGCAACTGAATCGGTAACTTCAGCGGGTTCTTTGACTTCTTCAGCACTTTGGGTGGTTGTAGTCGTTGAGGGATCTATAGAATTTTGAGCACTAAACTCTACCTCAATCGCATACGATTTTTGAATTTCTGGAATCATATTTAAAAGTTGAACGATAGCTGTACGAGCATCTTTTTGGGCTTGTTCAAAAACACCAGTTGTTTGCATTCGCTCTACCGCTTGAGCTTTTTGTTCTGTTTCAAATTTCAAATAATCGTCAACCGATACGGGATTAAAAATATTGTAGGATTGGTCATACACCTCTACACTTTCTGAAGGAATGGAGTTGGACAAAATTTCAATGGGTGGACATTTCACTACTATTTTATTGCCATTTAGGCTGACTTCTAAGTCACTTGTCTTAAAGCCGAGTTGTGCTTCTCCTTGATAAGTGAGAATAAAGTTTTTTTCAGTAAAGGGAATACTCCATCCATTGAGTTCATATGAATTTTCAAATTTTCCAATTTGGGAATAGTAATATTTTGTAGTGATTAAATCGGAAGCTTGTTCCAATGCCGTTTTGAGTTGTGTAGAAGTAATAGTAGTCTTTTCCTCCGTATGGGAAAAGGCAAAACATCCTCCAAAGCTTGCTAATAAAATAAGAACTGCTCCAATTACAAAACCGAATAAGGCTCCTTTAATAGAAGACTTGAGCCGCATTTTTTGTTTTGGTTTCGCCATATTTTTAGTTTATCATGAGGCCTTTGTAGAATCTTAAAAGGCGCGCAAAGATAAAGAAGATTTCAAGCCTAGAGAAAATTAAGGATTAGAGATTCCAAAGTGAAATAGAGGAAAACCTTCAATCTTTTCCCGACCTTAAAGCAGTCCTCAATAGTTATAAAATTCTTTCCAAGAATAATCGCACAATTACTTACTATTTATCACTTAAGGAGAATAAGGAAAAAGTATCATCAAGGGGAACGAAATTTTGGAATGTGCGAAAATAGGTGTTGTTTAGAGATAATCTTCAATAATCTAAGACTGAAGTCACGGATAATCTGCTATTTCAAGGATAGAAAGGAGGGAGCGGATTTTCCTTTTAAAATGGAAGTTAAGGTGATCCGCTATTACAATGAACAAAATGACTTTTCAGGAACGTCTAAGCCAAGATGGGCTGATTCCTGATGAAAAACAGCTTCATCAATTTGAACAATATTTGGCATTGCTTCAAGAATGGAACCAAAAAATGAATCTTACAGCCATTACTAAAGAGGAAGAAGTGTGGGAAAAGCATTTTTATGATTCCATCGTTCCTTTTTTGCATACCCCATTTCAAACACTAGCTGATGTAGGATCAGGGGCTGGATTTCCAGGAATTCCATTAGCAATTATGTATCCCAATCGGCATTTTACGTTGATTGAACCCCTAGGGAAGCGATGTCGTTTTTTAGAAGAAGTGAAATCGCAATTGAAATTATCCAATGTCACCATTGTAAACGAGCGAGCAGAGGATTTTGCTAAGGCTCATCGCAATGCCTTTGATGCCGTAAGTGCTCGCGCTGTAGCCCGTTTATCTATTTTATTGGAATTATGCATTCCTCTTTTAAAAGATGATGGCACCTTCATTGCTTTAAAAGGTGCAGCGGGATTAAAAGAATTAGAACAAGCAGCTCCCGCTTTAAAAGCATTGCATCTAAAGTTGGAATCCATTGATCAGTTTGAACTTGGACAAGAGGGAGAACGAACAATTCTTTTTTTTAAAAAAACAGCTCCTACCCCTACCAAATATCCTCGTAAATATGCGCTGATCAAGAAAAGTCCATTGGAGGAGTCCAATGGGTAAAGTCATTGCCATTTCAAACCAAAAAGGTGGAGTGGGAAAAACAACGACCGCTATTAATTTATCGAGCGCACTTTCAAAACTTGGAAAGAAAGTTTTGCTTATTGATTTTGACTCCCAAGGAAATGCCAGCCAAGGGTTAAATGCAGTTCAGACTTTCGATCAGCCAACGGTTTATCAAGTAATTATGGAAAATATCCCTATTGAACAAGCTATTGTTCATGGACATGCTCCCCAAGTTGATGTATTGCCAAGCAATATGACACTCGCTGGAGCCGATTTAGAAATGAACCGTATGGAAAGTGAAAAAGAAAGTGTCTTGAAAAATGCGATTGCCCCCATTCGGGATCAATACGACTTTATTTTTATTGATTGTCCGCCTTCTCTTGGACTTCTAACCATCAATGCTTTAACTGCGGCCGATACCGTACTAATTCCAGTTCAATGTGAATATTTTGCCTTAGAGGGAGTTACTCAGTTACTCTTTACGATTCGTTTGGTCCAAAAAACCAGTAATCCCAACTTAGTGGTGGAAGGCGTATTGATGACGATGTTTGATTATCGAACGCGTATTTCGGTAGATGTGAGTCAAGAAGTGCGTAAAACCTTTCGACGGTTGGTATATCAAAACTCGATTCCCCGTAATGTTAAACTTTCTGAAGCGCCTAGTCGTGGAGTTTCGATTTTCGAATACGATCCTAAATCCAAAGGGGCCCAAGCCTATTTGCGCTTATCCAAGGAAATGTTGCATTTAAGTGAAGACGATGAATTGGAAGAAGAGGGAGAAGTATGAATGTCGGAAAGGGCCTATCGTCCATTTTTGGGGCTGATGTTAGCCAAATACTAGAAGACATTCAAAGTGGAGTTCAAGGAGACCAAAAACCGACTCGTATTCCCTTAGCCAAAATTTGGCCGAATCGTTATCAGCCAAGACGCACATTTGATGAAGCAGCGCTCCAAGAACTGGCTCATTCGATCCAAGAACATGGAGTCTTTACTCCAATTTTGGTCAAGAAAAATAATCAAGGCTATGAACTTATTGCTGGAGAGCGTCGAGTTCGGGCTTCTCGGTTAGCTGGCCTTATGGATATACCGGCTATTATCGTGGATTTCGATGAGCAACAAATGATGGAAATTTCTCTTTTGGAAAATATTCAGCGGGAAGACCTAAACGTTATTGAAGAAGCTAAGGCTTATGAACAACTTATAAAAACGTTCCATTATACCCAAGAGCAATTGGCTACTCGGGTAAGTAAAAGTCGCGAACACATTGCGAATATCCTGCGCTTATTGAAACTTCCCGAAGAGGTTAGTCAAATGGTGGTGGATAAAAAACTCTCCATGGGCCATGTTCGTGCTTTATTGGCTTTAAAGGATGCTTCGAGTATGGAACGTTTAGCGCGCTTAGCTTATGAACAAGGCTGGAGTGTACGAATGATGGAGCAAAAGGTTCGTGAATGTCCTGAAAAAAAGAAATCCAGTGAGAAAAGCAATCAACCTGAGTTGGTAAAAGATGCCACCAAACAATTGGAAGACTTTTTCCAAGCCCCCGTACGTATTCGTTCAACCTCTATTTCTATTCATTTTGAGAGTCTTGAAGATTTAAACCGCATTTTAGACCGATTAAGTCATGATCATCAGTAAAACCTAAAGGATTGCTTGAACTTATGAAGATTAAAAACTCTTTTCTAAAAGGATTTAAAGTAGGTAAATAAAAAGCCCTGCTATGAGGGCGATGGATCAAATGGAAACCTGTTTGGTATGGTAATAATCTTTTAGAAGTTGACGGATTTTTTCAATAGTTTGATTCAATCCATACTCCTTTAAGTAACTCAATAAATAGCGAATCTGGCGATCGGTTTGCGGATGAATCATGATTCCTTTGCGATGATCCATATAATATTTATAAGGATCATCTTGACGAAATTTATCTTTTCGATAGGTCATTCCTGCGGCCACTCGATCGCAAAACATTTCCACTACATATGGAAATTCCATAGGGATTGGATGAGGCCCATTGGGCCCATTATCAATCCAAAATTCCCAATGATGTGGGTTTCGTCCTTTATGATGAAGCCACGAAAAAGAATAGCCCTCTCGCTCTTTTTGAGCATCAATGGGAGAGCGATATCCTTGAAAATATTTAAAGCCTGTTTTGAGTTCAAGAGGAGAATATTTGGACAAGTCGTGAAGGAGACCTTGTTTATACAGTCCACAACGAAAACAAAGTTCCATAACTTTTAATTTGTGTTCGTTGATGGTGGATAAATGACCTTTTATTTTTTCCAACTGATTCATAATTTTATTTTACTCACTTTCAAAATGAGGATAACCGAGAAATGGTAAAGAAAAAAAGAGAAATAGAAAAAGTTGTAGCTAAAAGAACTTAAAAAGAGAGTTGCGATCTAGAATAAAGGTTGTTATAATGTCTCACGCACTTACTTTAGATTAGCCTATTGATCTAAGGCGGAAGGAGACATGGACATGAAAAAAGGAATTCATCCTAATTATCATACCGTGACTGTTGTATGTTCTTCTTGCGGCAATACCTTCGAAAGTGGTTCGACAATTAAAGGAGATACGTTACGTGTAGATACTTGCAGTAACTGCCATCCTTTCTATACTGGTCGTCAACGTTTCGCAGCTGCACAAGGACGTATTGAAAAATTCAACAGAAAATACGGAAGAAATAACGACGAAAAGAAATAGAGAATACCGCCCGTGTGGCGGTTTTTTTTATTTTTGTCTTAAAACAAACTATGACTCCTTTATCTCAGCAAGATTTTAATCAAAAAACGTTTGTAGAAGAAAAAATATGTTTACGGTGCCATAATCAAGATCCAAGTCTGTTTTTTTTTAGCCAAGGAGAATGGTGTTGTCTAAAATGTTTAGATTTTGGTCGCCTACCTTTGGGGCAAAAACCCAATAAACCTTTTCTTTCTCATAAGAATTTTCATCTTCAGCCAATTTTAGAATTTGAACTGTTGCCTTTTCAAAAAGAGGTTTCAAGTCAGGTGTTATCCATTTTAAAAGAGGAAAAAGATGTCTTATTGTATGCGGCAGCTGGGTGTGGAAAAACGGAAATGACCTTAGAGAGCATTTGTTGGTACTTAGGCCAAGGAAAAAAAGTTTGTTTTGCGATTAGTCGTCGTCAAGTTGTGATGGAAATTGCTCAACGTCTTTCCAAAAACTTTCCCACTTTACAAGTTATTCCGGTATGCCAAGGGTATACCAAGAAAATTGATGGAGATTTAATCGTATGTACTACCCATCAACTCTATCGCTATCCTTTTTGTTTTGATTTATTAATTTTGGACGAACTTGATGCCTTTCCCTATGCGGGAAACGAAGTATTGGAAGCCATTGCGATGCAAAGTTGCATTGGTCAAAAACTTTTACTCTCAGCTACTCCAGATGAAAAAAATTTACAGGCTGTTAAAGAGGGCCATATGGAAATGGTCAATCTCTTTCGTCGCCCTCATCAAAAACCTTTATGCGTACCCCGAGTAGTGATCGCTTCCAAATGGCGAATGGTAATCAAGATTATGAAAGAAATTAGAGCCTATAAAAGTCAAGGGAAACAAGTGTTATTATTTGTCCCCCGAATACTGGACACCAAGTGGATGAGGTTATGTTTAAGACCTTTCTTTAAAACAGAAGTCATTCATTCAAAAAGTTTGAACAAAGATGAAATTATGGCCAGATTTCATGCTAAGCAAGTGGAGGTTTTAATATGTACCACTCTACTCGAACGCGGGATTACTGTACCCAGTGTTCAAGTTATTGTTTATCAAGCCGATCATCCTGTCTTTACCACGGCGAGTCTAATTCAAATTTTTGGTCGCGTTGGGCGCAGTTTTTCCGATCCATTTGGGCAAGCCACAGCTTACATCGAAAAACCTTCTTTGGCTCTCAAGGCTTGCATTCAACAACTCAACTTTATGAACGCTGTCTCTGGTGTGGAACACAAAAAAGTGGATGCGAACAATTGAGTGAACTTTTTCAAGGACCGAATCAATTATGCCAAGCATGTCAGGCCAAATTAAAGCCCTATCCCGTCCTAAAAATTAAAACTCTAAATAAACCAGTTTATATTTTATTTGAACAAACCGATTCCCTTCAACGGCTATTAGTTCGTTTATTTTATTTTCAAGATTTAACTCCAGCTTCAATCTTTTTCGCCTATTCTCCGTGTTCTCTCAAATTTTTGCAAAAAAATCCTTTACGCCTTGTAGGATTAGAAGAAAACCATCCCGCTATTCAAGCTCTATTTCAAGATTTACCTGTTCGATTTTTAAATAAAATAGTTAGACCATCTCAGCCTTATTTGGCATTTAGTGTGTTTCCTTTAACTCAAAAAGAAATGGAAATAATCTTAAAGGATTTTAATTGTCAAGGACTATGTCTATTAACTCAACAAAAATTTGAAGCTTTAGAATTACCGAAAAAGACCTAAACTTTGTTCGTCTCTATTCAAAAATAGAGACTTTTTTATTGACCAATTTTTGAAAAAATACTCATCTTTTTTAGATATGTAAGCGGCCTAAAAAGAAGATTAAGCTAACATTGAGACTCATAACGCTTTCATATGATTTAAATTTGACAAGTAAAGAAAAGCAGAGGCAAAATGCTTTATCTAACATTTTTTAAATGGAGGTTAAGAAATTTTTGAAGTTTAGCCTCAATTGGAAATTCGATTTAGAAAAAAGAAAAACTTTACTTTTGCTTAAAGATTTTTTTCTTGGTTCCAAGCCCTTTGGAATGCGAAAATACTGTAAGAAAGTGCCTTACGACCTTTTAAGTTGAAAGGTCTATTCTTTAATAACGGATTTTTAAATCGAGTTTCTCTTAGAAATTTTTATCTCTTTAAATGGAAAAAATTTTCCTTAATAGTGAAAAAAATTCATTCTAAAAATTTTTAAAATAATGAATATTTCTCTTATATATTCTTAATATATTGATGGAAGGGAGGGCAGACCCAGCCTATTACAATCAAGGCTTGGCCATTACGATGTGCAATAACGATCAAAATGATAGTTATCTTGATTCCCTTGTGGATTCCTATGCCGCATCTCAAGATTCGGTAGAAAAAAAATTAGAGACGTTTGCTCAATCGCGCCAGATTTCCCAACGTATCGCAAGAGCTCGTCTTAATGAAGTTGATTTTAACAATAAGTATCGGCGTTCAAAAAAAGAAGATGAAGGGGAAGAAGAGCCTTTAATCACAATTATAAATTCTCAAGAGGAAGACGAAGAGCTTCCTGAAGAAACCCATAAGGAGATAACGAAAACCGTTTTTGCTCCAAAGCCAGATTTCGTTGGAACTTCTCCTATTCCCACGCTTACTAAACCACTTGACGATTTAAAAGAGATTTCCCAATCGGAACAAGCCTCTTTTTCTCAAAGGGCTTCAATGCCACTTCCGAATGAAGAATCGAAGAGTGGGCCAGATGGTTTGACGATGGAATTTGATCCTTCTGCTGCTTCAGAAATTTCTGAAGCCTCCACTCAGACTCGACCTTTCACTCCCAACTCCACGAATTCTTTGAACGATACACCTGAAGCTACCATTTCCACTCCTCCTTTTCAGCATGAACTGGAGAGAAATAGCCAATCCAATCCCAACTCTAGTCAGAATTCAATTCCGAGACAATCTTTACAAGAACAAGGATCAATGACATCAACAAGAGTGTTTAACACCCCAAACGGTGCTGGAAATGGTAGGGTAGATCATCCGGCTAATTTAGGAAATACCATTTCCGTTACACCTGGTTCTTTACCTAAAGCAGTTTCTTCCTCTAATTCGGACTCTTCTCAAGGAGTGCAATTAAAACGACAGTATGTAAATCCGGAGGGAAAAACAATTCTTTCCGATGAAGAACGTCGTCCCCATAAAACCAATAGTAGCAGTATCTATTTAACGATTGGTGCTATTGTAGCCGCTTTAGTAGTACTTATTGTAGGAGGGGTGATAGTAAAAAATTATATTGAAGATACTTTTCGTACTTCACAAAATTCCTCAGCCTATGATGAATTGCTTGCTTGGGCTATCGACTATCCAACCTATAACGAAAAACAACAAAAAACCATTACTCAATGGCGAGTAACGTTTGAAAAATGCACTACAGAGCAAAAAGAAAAAATTAATGATGTTTTGGTTTCTGGAACGGGTAAAACGTTTGATGAGCTTTTAGCTGCAGCAGTAGCGAGTCAAAACAAGGATAATTCCATTAGCAATGAAAATGTAGCTAAGGCTGAGAAAAAAGCGAAGCTGAAAGACGATATTGCGATACTTCAAAACGAAATTTCCAATTTACAAACTCAACTTAATGGCGTCAATGGACGAATTATGGATGCCGAAGCCAATTACAATAATAAAAATGCTGCCTATATGGCCGCTGAAAATAAAGTCCAATCTTGCCAAAATACGCTTGACACTTTAAATATTCAACTTAGTTCTTTACCCGATGAAACAGCGCTTCAAAATCAACTCAGTACTCTAAAAGCACAATTGAGTGTGACCAGTCCTACAATTGTTCTCGGTGGAAACGATTCAGATTCCCAAGATGATGATTCGATTACCTCTCCACCTATTGCTGTCCCAGGAGCTCCAAGTGGAGTTAATAATTCCAACAATAATACCACAAGTATGGCAGGTACAGATGATTTGGGGACTACCCATCCTATTGGTCGAGCAGAAGAATCTTTAGATCAAGATGCGACTCATTCTATTGGACGTCACTATGAAACCTCAGGCACAATTGTAGCTAATCCGGAATATCAAGAATTACAACAAGAAATTTCAGAATTAGAAGCAAAAATTCAATCTACTTCTTCGGAGCGATTTTCCTTGCAAGTCCAAATTAGTGATGCGGAAGCAGCTTTATCTGAAGCCCAAGCGGCTCTTCCTGTAGCTAAAAGCGAAGCGGATGCAGCCTATGGCGCTTGGCAAGCTTTAAAAAATGAAGCCGAACCGATTCAAAAACAAATTGATGAGAAAAATGCTAAGCTGGCTGAATTACAAGATGAACTTAATTCCATTCAATAAAGTGAAAAGCATTATAAAAAGACGGTGAATTTTAAAACCGTCTTTTTTATTTTTATCCATATTCGGATTCTTACGCACTTTTTGTAGGTTGGTTAATCTTAAAGAAATAAGCGAGAAAATGAGAAATATTCTCCTTCAATGGAATAGCTCCTCAGGATTTTACTTCTAAAAATTTCTTATCTTTTATTTTAAGTCCATAGGTAAAGTATTTTTTCCTTTAAAAGATAGACTAAAAATCTTTGTTTTAAAATCAATTGTTAAGGAGTTAGAAGGATTAAATGGCAAATCAAGATATCTCTTTAGGATTGAAATTAACCTCACCCGCAAAATGGACGTAAGCATCCAAGCCATATAGAGTTCTCAGGAAATAAGAAAAAATATTTTTACCCACCTTATAAATTTCTATGCTAGAATGAATTCCCTACCTTGAACTGGTGTATAAAATTAAAATTAATATTATATTTTTGGCTTGTTTAAGGTAATTCCTATAAAAAAGATCTTTAATAAGAAGTGCTATTAACTTTGGTTAGAAGAGCTTTATTATAGGGAGAAAGCAGGAATAAATTAGAGATTATATCAACAAATTCCCGAGCTTTTCTAAAATGAAGATAGGAAGGCTTTGGCTTAAAAGTATTAAGCTAAAGAATAGAAATTTAAGAAATACTGTCCAACTCTTTTGCGTCTCATAGGATGGAGAAAGCTGTAGGACATCAGTAGTATTGATAGATGTTATCGATTCAAAAGGTTAGAGCGTCTTATGAATCACCATCTTGAACTAACAACAATGTGGTAAAATGTGGGCGGAAGGTGGTTCTAAGATGCAAAGAAATGCCATAATTCTGGCTGCAGGAAAAGGCACACGGATGAAATCCGAAAAAAATAAAGTGATGCATGAGCTAATTGACCAACCTATTTTAGCCTATGTACTCGATGTACTTAAAAAAGCGAATGCCGATCGGATTGTAATCGTAGCTGGTTATCAAGCTGATTCTTTAAAGGAAGCTTTTCCAGAAGAGGAGTTTGCGATTCAAGCCGAACAACTTGGTACTGGTCATGCTGTGATGCAATGTACCGCTTTAAAAGATGCGCCTGGATTGACCATGATTATTAATGGGGATGTTCCTTGTCTAAGCAAACAAACACTTGAAGATTTGTATGAGCAAGCCCAAGAGCATTCTTTGGTGTTGCTCAGTGCGATTTTTGATGAAGGTGGAAATTACGGACGAATTGTTCGTGATCAAGATGGCCAAGTTTTAGAAATCGTTGAAGCCAAAGATTGTACACCTGATCAAAGACAGATCCGAGAGATTAATGCAGGAGTGTATTGTTTTAATAACCGGGATTTGTTTGATTCTCTCTCATTGCTCACTACGGACAATGCCCAAAATGAATATTATTTGACAGATCTGGTCAAAATCCTTAACCAGAAAGGGAAAAGTGTTAGAGCCTTACCGGCCAAAAATCCTCAGGAAATGGCAGGTATTAATACGGTAAGTGAGCTTCATACGATTTATCGTTGGCTTACTGGTCAAATCAATCAACACTGGATGGATGAGGGCGTTCAAATCGTTGATCCTACTCGTACCATGATCGGTCCACATGTTCAAATTGGCCATGATGTGGTCATTTATCCCGATGTGGAACTTCTTGGAAATACGGTAATTGGAGATTATTGTGAAATTTATCCAAACACTTGGATCAAAAATTCCACAATTGGTTCTAAAAGCCAGATTCAAAGCAGTGTTTTGGAATCGTGTACGATGCCTGAAGGTTCTCGAGTGATTGGCCAATACATTAAACAGGAAGGAAAAGGACTCGAATGAACTTTAGCCAAGAAAAAAAAGATTTAACTGTCGTATTTGGCCTTTCATCCTGCAATCAATTGACGGATGAAATTTGTGAGATTTTAGATATTCCCCGTGGTAAATGTGATGTTCTTCATTTTGCAGATGGCGAAATTCTGATTGAACTTGGAGAATCTGTCCGAGGAAAAGATGTCTTTTTTGTCCAAAGCACCAACAAACCTGTAAACGATCGTTTGATGGAGCTTTTAATCGCCATCGATGCCTGCAAACGTGCTTCCGCTCATTCTATAAACTGTATTATTCCTTATTTTGGCTATGCGAGACAGGATCGGAAAGCAAAACCAAGACAACCGATTTCTTCTAAATTGGTTGCTTCCATGCTTGAAAGAGCTGGGGCTACTCGAGTAATCACTATTGATTTACATGCTGCTCAAATTCAAGGCTTCTTTGATATCCCTGCTGATGATTTAAATGCTCTGATTTTGATTAGCGAATATTTAAAAGAAAAATACCTCTATCCAGGATCTCCTCTTACTCCTACAGACTTAGTTATTGTATCACCAGATCATGGAGGAACAGTTCGAGCTCGTCGGTTAGCTGATATTATGGGAACAGAAGTAGCTATTATCGATAAACGCCGTCCAAAACCCAATGTAGCCGTCGCTTTAAACATTCTTGGAGAGGTTAAAGATAAAATCGCCATTATTATTGACGATATGGTCGATACAGCTGGTACCTTAACCAGCGGTGTCAATATGTTATATGGAAAAGGAGCTAAAGAAGTTATTGCAGCTTGTACCCATGGTGTACTTTCGGGTGATGCCTTTAAAAACTTAAATGGTTCTAAATTAACTGAGTTCATCGTAACCAACACGATCGATCAAACAGAAAATAAAGATAAATACGATAAAATGACTGTTCTTTCTGTGGCTCCTTTAGCTGCTGCTTGTATTCAAGCCATTGAAATGAATGAATCCCTTTCCGATGTTTTAAAATCTTCGATTATGCTTGAGGAAGATCGTCGTCGCCAACCCATTTAATAACTCATCCTGAACTTAGTTCAGGATTTTTGACGTTTTTCGTTGGTCTTTTTAAAACAAAAGGACTTTAACGAGTTCTTTTGTTCGTTAAAGTCCTTTTAATTAATGGGTTTCAAATAAGGATAAGAAGTTTTTACGAATTTGTTGAACAACTTCTTCTTTTGGAAGTCCTTTTAATTGAGCAATTTTATCTACCGTAAAGGTCACATAAGCTGGTTCATTGCGTTTTCCTCGCTTTGGTACAGGAGAAAGATAAGGCGCATCGGTTTCGGATAATAAACGATTGAGAGGACAAGCTTCCACATTAGTAGGACCTTGTTTGTTATTTTTATAGGTAATTGGTCCTGCAAAAGAAATGAGAGAATTCATTTTTAATGCTTCTTTCATAATAGGCAAAGAACCAGAGAAGCAATGAAAGATAATAGGGGTTTTGGAAAGGGCCAAAAGCTCTAAAGTATCTTGACTGGCCTCACGCATATGAATGGAAATGGGCAAATTGGCTTCGTTAGCAATTTCAATTTGGGCTTTGAATAAAGCTTTTTGTTCTTCTTTAAAGCTTTTATCCCAATAATAATCCAATCCAATTTCTCCCAATACATCCATGCGCTTCGAAAGTGCTTCTTGCCGTAAGTAATCCAAATCCTCTTGGGTAATTTTTTGAGCATCTCCAGGGAACCAGCCAAAGGCAACTTTGATACGATCAGGATATTTTTCTTTGATCTCTAAAGCTCGTAAATATTCTTCTTTATTTGTGGCCATAATCATTATCAAGTCGACATCTGCTTTTTGTGCGTTTTCAAGGAGTTCTTCGTAGTGATCATAGAGTTCATCACACGTTAAATGGCAATGGGTATCCGTTAACATGATTGGGTCCTTTCGGTTAGAGTTATTTTTATTTTAAAAGCTTTATTCTCATTGAATTTTAGTCCTCGTTTTTACGAAGTAAGATGGTTTCAGCTAATTTTGGAGTAGGATCGGCTACTTTACGATATCCAAGAGATTCAATAATATCTTCCATTGTTTCCTTGGTATCGGGCCGATTGAGGGCAAATTCGACTTGGGCTTGTAAAAAACCCTTACGATCCCCTACGTCATAGCGATCCCCTACAAATTGACAAGCATACACAATATCTTCTTTGGCTAAACGGTCAATAGCATCCGTTAATTGAATTTCATTTCCCTTTCCCAAGGCTTGCGTTTCGAGTTTTTCAAAAATATTTGGAGTAAGTACATAACGACCAAGAATAGCTATATTGCTTGGGGCATCATCAAGAGTAGGCTTTTCTACAAAAGAGGAAACTTTAATCCATCCATTTTCTAATTGGGTAGCAGGTTCCACTATTCCATATTTAGAAATGTTTTCCGGACGAACAGGTTGAGTTCCAACTACACTTTTACCCGTTTGATCATAAATATCTATTAATTGTTGAATGGCTCCAGGTCCATTTGGATTGACGACGATATCATCTCCAAGTAATACAGCAAAAGGTTCATTTCCCACAAAACTTTTTGCACACAAAATAGCGTGGCCTAGACCTTTAGGCGTTTTTTGACGAATAGAAACGACATTGACCATATCGGTAATCTCTTCAATCATTTTAAGATGCTCTTCATCGTGACTAGCTTTTAGTTTTTCTTCTAATTCAAATGAACGATCGAAATGATTTTCAATGCTTTGCTTATAGGAATTTGTCACCAGACAAATTTCTTCAATACCAGCCTTGACCGCTTCTTCTATAATGTATTGGATCGTGGGAATGTCCACGATAGGAAGCATTTCTTTAGGAACCGCTTTGGTGGCAGGTAAAAAACGGGTTCCAAATCCAGCTGCTGGGATGACAGCTTTACGAATTTTTTGAGGCATGAATGGAATACGCGGGCCCAAATGGAAAACCCAACTTCTCCTTTCTATACTCTAAAACGAACGAGTTGTCTTACCATTTGTGAATTCGAAAAGGATACCAAAACAAAAAAAAAGGAATTATCGTTAAGCAGTGTTGTCATTTGAACAAACTGATTCCCAAAACAGATCCTTTTCTTTGATGTCTATCCCCTTCTAAGGAAAGAATATAAAAGGACTAGAACTTCTTTTCAAGCTATTTAAGAAGCACCAAAAATCTTGAGAGCTTAAGGCTAACTCTTATAATTCTGGTATCCCTGATAGTGTAAGCAAGACACTAAAAGTTTAAACCTTCCTTTTTTTATTTTTATAGAGTCCAAAGTTCATTGCTCATTTTTACTCCATACTTAGTCAACATGTTATAAGCATTCTACTTTAGGAAATGGACTTGTTTGTAATAAAAGTACAATAAGACAAGATCTTTTTAAAAGTGAACTCAATCAACTTTAACTTAAGGAAAGGGGCCAAAATATCCCACTAAAATAAGGTTAAGAACAGTTCACTACTACTATCCTAGCTAAATTCGCGTCTTGTTTCTATATTTTATAGAGGGGAAGGAATGAAGCTCGGAGGAGAAGATGTTTATCCTTCAAATACGGTATAAACCTCTCAAAAAGAGATTTTTATAAGGAAAATGAGGTTTCTCATTTAAAATTTACTATTTATATAGCCCTAGAAAGGATGATGGATAATGGCAACAATGGAAGACCGCTTAGATGGTATGGCTAAACGCTTGGAAGACATCAATGAAAAGATGATGGATCCAAGCGTTGTGAGTGATCGTCGCCAAATGTCCAAACTTGGACGAGAAGCGAATGAATTGACACCAATTATAGAAGTTTACAATGAATATAAAACTGCAAAACAAGAATTAGCCGATGCACGTGAACTTGAAAAAGAAAACGATAAAGAAATTCGCGAAATGGCCCAGATGGAAATCGAAGAGCTTGAACCTCGTATTGATGCCTATATTAAACAACTTGAATTGCTTTTGGTTCCAACTGATCCCAATGACTCCCATAACGCCTTTATGGAAATTCGAGGCGCTGCTGGTGGAGATGAAGCGAACATTTTTGCCGGTGATTTATATAGAATGTATTCCAAATACGCAGATTCCAAAGGTTGGAAAGTAGAAGTAACGGATGCGGAAGATTCAGAAGCCGGTGGATATTCTTTGATTTGCTTTAAGGTAAGTGGACAAAAAGCCTATGGTACCCTTAAATACGAAAGTGGCTCTCACCGTGTTCAACGGGTACCCAAAACTGAATCACAAGGACGAATTCAGACTTCTACTGCCACAGTTCTTTGTTATCCAGAAATTGATGAAGAAGATTTTGATATTGATATGAATGATTTGGAAATTGAAACAATGCGAGCTTCTGGAGCGGGGGGGCAGCACGTTAATAAAACGGATTCAGCTGTTCGCATTATTCATAAGCCCACTGGAATTGTGGTGAAATGTCAAGATGGCCGTTCACAACATGAAAACCGTGCTACTGCCTTAGCAACGATTGCTGCCCGTGTAAAGGAAGAACGTCAACGGGAAATCGATGAAAAAAATGATGCAGAACGGAAAACTAAAATTGGTACAGGGGATCGGGCCGAAAAAATTCGTACCTATAATTATCCTCAAAATCGGGTAACAGATCACCGTATTGGATATTCCGTAAATCAATTGGATCGTATCATTGATGGTCGATTAGAAGATTTAATGAATGCGTTACAAGAAGCGGATCAAAGAGCTAAATTAGCTGGGGAAGCTTTATAATGATCACTTGGCATACTCTTTTAAGAGAAGGAAAAGACCGCTTATATCAAGCGGGAAATTCGGATCAAGCCGCTTTATTGCTCCTCAATGAATTGTGTCAGGCTAAAGGGCTGAATTTGTATCTGATTATGGATGAAGAAGTGGATTCGGATATTGCTACCGATTATTTAGAAGGAATTCATCGTTTAGAACAAGGGGAGCCTTTAGGATATGTGCTTGGATATGAAAATTTCTATGGTTACGATTTTATTGTTAACGAAAATGTTTTGATTCCAAGACCAGAAACCGAAGAACTTACTGGCCAAGTGTTAATGCTGAGCGACCTTTTTTTAGAAGAAAAGGAAGAACCTGTGGTCTTTGATGTAGCCACTGGAAGTGGAGCCATTGGAATTACCTTAAGCTTAGAAGCCCCTGAATTAAAGGTGTATGCTTCGGATATTTCTAAGAAAGCTTTAGAGGTGGCCAAAGCCAATAATGAAAAGTTAAATGGCCATGTGGAATTTTTTGAAGGGGATATGTTAGAACCTTTTATTGAGCAAGGTTTGCATTGTGATATTTTAGTTTGTAATCCTCCTTATATTCCATCTCAAGAAAAAATGGATCATGGAGTAGTGGATTATGAACCCAACGTAGCCCTTTTTGGCGGTGATGATGGCTTATTTTTCTACCGAAAATTACTTGAAAAAGCCAATCTCGTTTTAAATCCACAGGGAATCATGGCTTTTGAAATGGGCTACAATCAAGCTGAACGTTTATCGATACTAGCTCACCAGTATTTCCCTGACGCGCATGTGGAAGTTATCCAAGATATGAGTGGTAAAGATCGTATTTTGGTTATAAAACTTTAATTCAACAAGCTAAGTTCTTTTTCGGATGAGAAAAGACTTAGCTTGTTTTCAATAATTGATAAAGAAGGGAGAACATATTATGAATCGAAATGATCCATGTTGGTGTGGAAGTGGAAAAAAATATAAAAAATGTCATGAAGCGTTCGATCGAGAACTCCATGCCTTACGGATGCAAGGTCAAAAAGTCCCTCCTCGTTCGCTTATTAAAAGTGAAGAGGATTTAAAGTGGATTCGGGAAGCAGGTAAAATCAATACGGGTGTTTTAGATTTAGTAGGTGAAAAAATTCATGCTGGAATGACCACGAATGAAATTGATCAACTGGTTTATGATTATACCATTGCTCATGGCGCGACTCCGGCTCCATTAGGTTATGAGGGATTTCCTAAGAGCTGTTGTACTTCTATTAATGATCAAATTTGTCATGGTATTCCTGATGATACGGTCTTAAAAGATGGAGATATTGTGAATGTAGACTGTACTACCATTTACCACGGTCATTATGCGGATGCTTCCCGAATGTATTGCATTGGCTCGGTAAGTCCTAAAGCTAAAAAACTAGTAGATGTGACTAAACAATGCTTAGAAGCTGGCATTGCCGCGGTTAAACCTTGGGGTCATTTTGGAGATATTGGAGAAGCCATTCAAACTCTTGCTCATCAAAATGGCTTTAGTGTAGTTACAGATTATTGTGGTCATGGAGTAGGAAATGGTTTTCATGAAGAACCCTATGTTCACCATGTAGGAAAAGCAGGAACTGGAATGGTAATTGCTCCTGGAATGGTCTTTACTATTGAACCTATGATTAATGAGGGGGTATCTACCCTCTTTATCGATGCCGATAACGATTGGACTTCTTATACAGATGATGGAAAGCTTTCAGCTCAGTGGGAGCATACTCTGTTGGTTACAGAAAATGGAGTTGAAATCTTAACCCATTAATTTGGAAAAATCGCCTTTTCAATAAGGGCG